>NZ_JABFDP010000040.1:0-64371 GCF_013179005.1 Bradyrhizobium denitrificans
TAAGCTATGTCCCCGGGCTGAACAGCAGCGAAGCAATCCAGGGCCAAAAGAAAGTCTGGATTGTTTCGCGGAGCCCGCCCTTGGGCTCGCCGGAGGCGAGACCCCGGGGGCTCCTCGCAAGGACGGCCAGTCATCCCCCCCAGCGCCCCCTGCGTGTTCACGTAGAGCGCGTAGATCGACTGGCTGGCCGCCATGAACAGGCGGTTGCGCTTGAGGCCGCCGAAGCACAGGTTGGCGCAGCGTTCGGGCAAGGCGATGCGGCCGATCGGGCCGCCGTCGGGAGCGAACACCATGACGCCGTCGAGCTCGGGGCTGCCCATTCCCCAGCCGCACCAGAGATTGCCGTCGACGTCGCAGCGCATGCCGTCCGGCGTGCCAGGCCCGGCATCGATGTGGACGCGTTTGTTGGCGAGCGTCGTGCCGTCGGCGGAGACGTCATAAGCGAGGATCTTCCGGTTGGGCACGCCGCGGGATTCGACGACGTAGAGGATGCGCTCGTCGGGCGAGAAGCACAGCCCATTCGGCCCCAGTACGCCGTCGGCGACAACCGTCGCTTTGCCGGTGGCGCCGTCGATCCGGTACACGTTAGCGTCGATTTCGGGCTCGGCCTTGTAGCCCTCGTAATTGCCCAGCAGGCCGAAGGTCGGATCGGTGAACCAGATCGAACCGTCGGATTTCACGACAACATCGTTCGGCGAATTCAGCCGCTTGCCGTCGAAACTGTCGATCAGCACGGTGATGGATCCGTCATATTCGGTGCGGGTGACGCGGCGCCCGCCATGCTCGCAGGTGACGAGCCGGCCCTGCCGATCGCGGGTATTGCCATTGGCGAAATTGGAGGGCTTGCGGAAGACCGAGACCGCGCCGGTCTCCTCCTCCCATTTGAGGATGCGCTGGTTGGGGATGTCGCTGCACAAAAGGTAGCGTCCGTCGCCGAACCACACCGGCCCCTCGGCCCAGCGCAGCCCGGTGGCCAGCCGTTCGACCGCCGAGAGCTTCAGCCAGTATTTTTCGAAGCGTGGGTCCAGCGCCTGGATCGCCGGGTCAGGATAGAAGGTCGCAGGGCGCCAGCCCTGGGCATGAGCGTTTCCGTCGGACATTGTCCCGTCCCGTTATTGCGCCTTTGCGATCTCTGCTATCATTGGACCGCCACGGCCGCAAACCTGCGGGCCGAAAACGAGGGATGAAATGCCACGTATCTTGATGACCGGTGCGAGCGGTGGAATCGGCAGTTCCTTGCGGAAGCTGCTGCCGCCGATCTATCCGGACCTTTTGCTCAGCGACCTCCGGCCGCCGGCCGACCTCTCCAGCCAGGAAACCTTCAAGGCGGCCGATCTTGCCGACCTCTCGCAGGTCGAGGCGTTGTGCGAGGGCGTCGATGGCATCATCCATTTCGGCGGCTACTCGGTCGAAGGCCCGTGGAACGACATACTGCAGGCCAATATTATCGGCGGCTACAACCTGTTCGAGGCCGCCCGCCGCAAGGGAGTCAAGCGGATTGTGTTCGCATCGTCGAACCACGCGGTCGGCTTTTATCCGCGACATCGCAAGATCGACAACGACGTGCAGCCGCGCCCCGACGGTCGCTATGGCGTCAGCAAGGTGTTCGGCGAGGCGCTCGGTTCGCTGTATGCCGACAAGCACGGGCTGAAAGTGACCTGCATCCGCATCGGCAATTTCGGCGACAAGCCGCTCGATCGGCGGCGTCTGTCGATTTGGCTGAAGCCGGACGATCTGGTCCAGCTTTGCCGCATCGGGCTCGAGCATCCGGATATTCATTTTGAGGTGCTCTATGGTGCCTCGCTGAATGAGCGCGCCTGGTGGGACAATCAGCGCGCCTATGATCTCGGCTACCGTCCGACCGGTCGGGCCGAGGATTTCCGCGAACATGCCCTTGCCGAGCAGGCCAAGCTGCCCGCCGATCCGATCGGCGACTACTTCCAGGGGGGCACGTTCTGCACCACCGAGTTCGATGGCGATACCAGCCGGATCATCGACTGGGGTTGATCCTTTTTTGGCGTTCCGGGGCAACCGCGCCCCGGAATGGCTCCTACGACCAAGAACAACAAGAACAGACACCGACACGAGACTGACATGACCGACGGCCTGCGCAAGGGACTGACCGCTTACGGCGATGCCGGATTCTCGCTGTTCCTGCGCAAGGCCTTCATCAAGGCGGCCGGCTATTCCGACGACGCGCTCGATCGACCCATCGTCGGCATCACCAACACCTATAGCGACTACAATCCCTGCCACGGCAACGTGCCGCAGATCCTCGAGGCGGTGAAGCGCGGCGTCATGCTCTCGGGCGCGATGCCCTTCGTGTTTCCGACCATCTCGATCGCGGAGAGCTTTGCGCATCCGACCTCGATGTATCTGCGCAACCTGATGGCGATGGAAACCGAGGAGATGATCCGCGCCCAGCCGATGGATGCCGTGGTCGTCATCGGCGGCTGCGACAAGACGCTGCCAGCGCAGATCATGGCGGCAGTGTCTGCCGACCTGCCCACGGTCGTCATTCCCGTGGGGCCGATGGTCGTCGGGCATCACAAGGGCGAGGTGCTCGGCGCCTGCACCGACTGCCGGCGCCTGTGGGCCAAATATCGTGCCGGCGAGATGGACGACAGCGAGATCGAGGCGGTCAACGGCCGGCTCGCGCCGTCTGTCGGCACCTGCATGGTGATGGGCACGGCCTCGACCATGGCCTGTATCACCGAGGCGCTCGGTCTGTCCTTGCCGATGAGCGCGACGATCCCGGCGCCCCATGCCGAGCGTTTCCGATCGGCCGAAGCGAGCGGTCGGGTCGCGGCTGAACTGGCCAAGGCCAAGGGGCCGAAGCCGAGCGAGCTGTTGACGCCGGCGGCCTTCAAGAATGCGCAGGTGGTGCTGCAAGCCATCGGCGGCTCCACCAACGGTCTGGTGCACCTGACCGCGATCGCCGGCCGGACCCCCCACAAGATCGACCTCGATGCGTTCGACCGCATCGGCCACGAGGTTCCGGTGCTGGTCGATCTCAAGCCGTCCGGCGAGCACTACATGGAGCACTTCCACCACGCCGGCGGTGTGCCGAAGCTCATGAAGCAACTCGGCGATCTCATCGATCTCGATTGCCGGTCGATCACCGGCCAGTCGCTGCGCGAGATCGTCGCCGCCGCCGAGGATGTGCCAGGGCAGGACGTGATCCGCGCGCGCGACGACGCGATCAAGCCGGAGGGCGGCTTGGCCGTGCTGCGCGGCAATCTCGCGCCGCGCGGCGCCGTCATCAAGCATTCCGCGGCGAGCCCAAAGCTGCTGCAGCATACGGGGCGCGCCGTCGTGTTCGAGTCGGTCGAGGACATGACGAGGCGGGTCGATGACCCCGATCTCGACGTCTCTGCCGATGACGTCCTGGTGCTGCGCAATGCGGGGCCCAAGGGGGCGCCCGGCATGCCGGAGGCCGGCTATCTGCCGATCCCGAAGAAGCTCGCACGCGGCGGCACCAAGGACATGGTGCGCATCTCCGATGCGCGCATGAGCGGCACCGCCTTCGGCACCATCGTGCTGCACATCACGCCGGAATCCGCGGTCGGCGGTCCGCTGGCGCTGGTGCAGACCGGCGACATGATCCGGCTCGATGTCGAAAGGCGCAGCATCGACCTGCTGGTCGATCAATCCGAGCTGGATCGGCGTCGGGCGGCGCTCAAGCCTGCGACGACACCGGACTGGGCGGAACGCGGCTATGCGCATCTGTTTCATGAAACGATCCTGCAAGCCGACGACGGCTGCGATTTCGACTTCATGCGCCGGAAAGGGAAGGGGTGAGCGCTGTCCTACTTTCCTTTGCTGGTGAATCGCTTCACGGCGGCGCGGAATTCGCCGGTGTGCATGCAATTGATGATGGCATCGCGTTCTGCGGCGAGCTGGTCTTCGACCGTGCTGGTCGGCGCGCGATGGATCAGCGCCTTGGTGGCGGCGATGCCGGCGGGCATGTTCTGCGCCAAACGCTGCGCCAGCGCCTCGGTGGCCGCGGCCAGCTCGGATGCCGAGACGACCTTGGCGACAAGGCCCCATTCATAGGCTTGCGCAGCTGTGAAGCTGTCCTCGGCCAAGAAGATCTGCAGCGCCCGCCTTACGCCTGCCGTCGCGACGACGCCAACCGTGCCGCCGCCGTCGGGCGAGACGCCGAGCTTGGCATAAGCGGGGGTGAAGCGCGCTTCATCGGCGGCGATGCACAGATCGGCGGCAAAAGCGAGCGACATCCCGGCGCCCGCGGCGGAGCCGTGCACGCTCGCCAGCACGATCTTGGGCATGCGGCGAAGGCTCGCGATGAAGGCGTGGTAGTGATGCAGCAGCTCGCTCACCACCGGCGTGATGGTGTCGGCCTCGGCCGCGGCGCCGATCGTCTGCAGGTCGCCACCGGCACAGAAGGCGCGGCCTTCGCCCTTCAGGACCAGCACCCGGATGGACGGATCAGCCTCGACCTGCGCCGCAAGCTGCTCCAGGCGCTGGGCGATGGCAAGGTTGATGGCGTTGAACGCCGCCGGCCGATCGAGTGTGATGGTCGCGATCGCGCCATTGATGCTGAGGCGGGCAGGTTCCGCTACTGCGTCCGACATTCATTCCTCCCGGGTATGGCTGGTGTTGCCGCATTTAAACCGTAGGCCGGGAACGGTGACAATGCCGGGGAAGTCTGCGACAACCCGGTTCCGTCGGCATGGACGATGACAGAATGGGGCAGGGGACAGTGACGAACGGACCGGTTGTGATCGTGGGCGCGGGGCATGCGGGCTTCCAGCTCGCGACCTCGCTGCGTCAGGCAGGCTTTGCCGATCCGATTCATCTGATCAACGACGAGGCGCATCTGCCGTATCAGCGCCCACCGCTGTCCAAGGCCTATCTCAAGGGCACCGGCGGTCCCGAGACCCTGATGTTCCGGCCGCAGAAATTCTATGCCGACCAGACCATCGACCTGGTCCATGACCGCGTCGTTTCGGTGCAGCGCGACCAGCGCAAGGTGCTGCTCGCGTCGGGTAAGGCGCTCGGCTACGGGCACCTGGTGTTCGCCACGGGGGCGCGCAATCGCCTGCTCGACATCCCCAATGCCAATCTTCCCGCGGTGCGTTACCTGCGCATCCTCGACGACAGCGAGGCGCTGCGCGGTCTGCTCGGCGAGGCCAAGCGGGTGGTCGTCATCGGCGCCGGCTTCATCGGCCTCGAATTCGCGGCGACCGCGCGCATCAAGGGTCTCGAGGTCGATGTGCTCGAACTCGGGGCGCGGGTGATGGCGCGGGCCGTTACGGCCGAGATTTCCGACTATTTCCAGAAGCAGCATGCTGAAGCCGGCGTGCGCATCCATCTCGGCGTGCAGGCCACCAGCATCGAGGCCGACGGCAACAAGGTCACCGGCGTCAGCCTGAGCGACGGCCGGCATATTCCGGCCGATCTGGTTGTGGTCGGCGTCGGCGTGCTGCCGAATATTGAGCTCGCCGCTGACGCGGGACTGGTCGTCGCCTCGGGCATCGTGGTCGACGAGTACCTGCTGACCAGCGATCCGCACATCTCCGCGATCGGCGACTGTGCGCTGTTCGCCAGCCCGCGCTTTGGCGGCACCTTGCGGCTGGAGTCGGTGCAGAACGCGACCGATCATGCCCGCTGCGTCGCGGCGCGGCTGACGGGCGACGTCAAGCCGTATGACGGCCAGCCGTGGTTCTGGAGCGACCAAGGCAACGACAAGCTGCAGATCGCTGGGCTCACCACGGGCTATGACCAGGTCGTGCTGCGCGGGGATCCGGCGCAAAAGGCATTCTCCGCATTCTGCTACAAAGAGGGCCGGCTGGTCGGCATCGAATCCGTCAACCGCGCCGGCGATCACATGTTCGGCCGCAAGCTGCTCGCGGCAGGCGGCACGGTGGATGCAGCCAAGGCCGCCGATCCCAGCTTCGACCTGAAGAGCGCTCTCGTCTAGAGCAGCGCGCCGACCTCCTCTGCTGTCGGCATCGACGGCCCGGCGCCCATCCGCTGCACCGAGATCGAGGCCGCGATGTTGGCGTAGCCGATCGCATCGGCGATCGGCGCGCCCTGCGAGAGCCGCGCGGCCAGCGCGCCGACGAAACAGTCGCCGGCGCCGGTGGTGTCGACGGCCGTCACGGCGCGGCCCTCGACCAGCCTCGCTTTGCTGCCCGTGACGGCCACCGCGCCGCGCGCGCCGAGCGTCACGCAGACCGTCTGATCGTCGCGCGGGTCCAGCGCGCGAACCGCGTCGCTCACCTGCGGCAGCGTGGGTGTGTCGCCGAGCGCGATGCCGGTCAGGAAGCCGAGCTCGGTCTCGTTCAGCACGAGCACATCGATGAGTGCGAACAGCGCGCTGTCGAATGCACTTGCAGGGGCCGGATTGAGGATCGTGGTCGCGCCCGCCGCGCGTGCCTGCCGAAAGAAGGCGACGATCGTCGCTTGGGGAATCTCGAACTGGCTGACCGCCACGTCGCTTGCAGTCAACGCGACCTGCGCGACATCCTCAGGGGAGACCTCGGCATTGGCGCCCGGGATGACCACGATCGTGTTGTCGGCCTTCGCCAGCGTGATGAGCGCCGTGCCGGTCGCCGCGCCGGCGCTGTCCTTCACCGCGGTGAGATCGATGCCTTGGCTGGCGAGAAACGCGCGCAGTTGCTCGCCGAAGGCGTCACGGCCGAGCCGGCCGATCAGCGATGTCGGCGCGCCCAGCTTGGCGGCTGATACCGCCTGGTTGGCGCCCTTGCCGCCTGGAAAATACATCACCGAATGACCGGCGACGGTCTCACCGATGCGGGGATGCCGCTCGGCTGTCGCCACCACATCCATGTTGATGCTGCCGGCGACGACGACGCGCCCCATCGGTGTTCTCCCTTGTATCTGATCAGCCGCTAAACGCGGGCCTCGAATTCCTGCCTGACAAGATCGATGTCGGCGAGCGTCGGCAGGCCGGCCTCGTTGCCCAGCTTCTGGATCTTGAACGTCGAGGCCGCGCGGGCGAACTCGAAATGCTCCTTCCAGCCCTTCGCCGGATTGGCCAGATACGAATACACATAGGCGCCGTGGAACACGTCGCCGGCGCCGTTGGTATCGATGACGCGCTCGCGCGGAATCGGGTAGGCCGGCAACGTATGCACCGCGCCGACCTCATCATACCACAAGAGGCCCTTCTCGCCCTGGGTCACGCCGCCGATGCGGCAGCCGCGGCCTTTCAGATAATCGAGCATCTTTTCCGGCGTGAGATCCATCTGCTCGCACAGCCGCTCGGCCACGATCGCGACGTCGATATATTCCAGAAGCTCATGCGTGTTGGTGCGCAGGCCGCCGCCGTCGAGCGAGGTCAGAATACCGGCCTCGCGGCATAGCTTGGCGTAATGGATGGCTGCATCAGGCTGGTGACCATCGACATGCAGCGCCCGGCAATTGCCGAGATTGAGCAGCGGGAAAGGGTGGATGTGGGCATCGTCGCGGCAGCGCACGATGGCGCGCTTGCCGTCCTTCGGCATGATGAAGGACAGCGACGAGGCATTGACCTTCCGTGGATGTACGGAGATGCCGTATTTCGCCGTCATGTCCTGGAACATCCGCCCGAGCCAGTCATTCGCCACGGTGGCGATCAGGTCCGGAACGATCCCCAGCTTGGCGCAGCAAAATGCCGCAGTGACTGCATTGCCGCCGAACGACACGGCGTAGTCGGAGGCGACGTGCTTCTCGTCTCCGGTCGGCATGTGGTCGGTGATGAACGTAACGTCGATGTAGGTCTGTCCGATGAAAAGGGCCTGCATTGCCATTTCTGTCTCACTAAGGGGTGATCGCGGCCCCGGCGCCGCAGATTAGCAAGCGGTTAAGGCGGATCAACGCTGAAATTCTTCGTCAAATCGTCACCATGGTGGTTGAGATCACCTCCTTGCAACCGCCGGCCCCCTGCCACCGGCAGCCGGGTCGCGCTATGGTTGCCGACCTGCAGGAGCGCAGATTCGGGAGTGGAAGATGACTGTCTATGCGGGTCCGGTCTTCGAGATGGCCGCCAATCAGTTCAACGTGATCGCCGATCACCTTGGCATCCCAGCCGATGAGCGCGATCGCCTGCTGCTGCCGAAGCGCGCGATCACCGTCTCGTGTCCGATCCACAAGGACGATGGCACCATTGCCGTCTATGAGGGCTACCGCGTCCAGCATCTGTTGACCATGGGGCCGACCAAGGGCGGCACCCGCTTTGCCCCGACCGTCGACATCGGCGAGGTCGCGGCTCTCGCGATCTGGATGAGCTGGAAATGCGCGCTCGTCGGCCTGCCCTATGGCGGAGCCAAGGGCGGCGTGACCGTCGACCTGTCCAAGCTGTCGCGGCGCGAGCTCGAATCGCTGTCGCGCCGCTACATGCAGGAGATGATCCCCTTCGTCGGCCCGCACACCGACGTGATGGCGCCCGACATGGGCACCAATGAGCAGGTGATGGCCTGGTTCATGGATACATATTCGATGTACCAGGGCCAGACCGTGACCGAGATCGTCACCGGCAAGCCGGTGTTCTCCGGTGGCACGCTCGGCCGCCGCGAGGCGACCGGCCGTGGCGTTGCCCACGTCTCGCGCCGGGTGATGGATGTGCTGGGCATCGATCCCGCCAAGTCCACCGTGGTCGTGCAGGGCTTTGGCAATGTCGGCTCCTATGCCGCGCTCGGCTTCCACCAGATGGGCATGAAGGTGATTGCGGTTAGCGATCATACCGGGGCACTCCACGATGCCAGGGGCCTCGATATTCCCGCGCTGATGGCGCATGCGAGCAAGCACGGCAGCATCGCCGGCTTCTCCACCGAGCTTGCCTTCGATCCGAAGGAGATCCTGACACTCGCCTGCGACATCCTGGTGCCGGCGGCGGTCGAGCGGGTCATCGATGCCAAGGTGGCGGCGAACTTGAAATGCCGGGTCATCGCGGAAGCTGCCAATGGCCCGACCACGCCGGATGCCGACCTCGTGCTCGACCAGCGCCGCAAGGAGATCTTCCTCATTCCAGACATTCTCTGCAATTCCGGCGGCGTCATCGTCAGCTATTTCGAATGGGTGCAGGATCTGCAGCAGCTGTTCTGGGAAGAAGAAGAGGTGATGCGGCGCGAGTACCAGATCCTCGACCGCGCCTTCGAGCGGATGGTGACGCGGGCCAAGGCCGACGACATCTCGCACCGAACCGCGGCCATGGCGATCGGCGTCGAGAAGGTGCGCAACGCCAAGAACACGCGAGGGCTGTTTCCGTGATCACCGGCCTCGACCACGTCGTCGTCCTGCTCGAGGACATCCAGGCCGGCAGCGCCGCGTTCGAGACGCTGCTGGCGCGCAAGCCGTCCTGGCAGAACTCGGGCGAGGGCGCCGACCGCGTGCTGTTCACGCTCGACAATATGAGCCTGGAGCTGATGGCGCCGGCAGGGCAGAGCCCCGCCGCCGACCGTATCCGCAATGTCATCAAGATCTGGGGCGAGGGGCTCGCCAGCATTTGTTTCGCAACCGATGACATCGGCAAGATGCATCGGCGGCTGGAACGCGTGGCGCTGAAGCCGGAGCCGATCGCCGAGGTCGACAACACCGACCGTATCTCGGGCCAGACGCTGCACTGGAAACGCACGCGTGCGATGACCGATCTCACCCGCGGCGTGCGCATGTTCTTCCTTGAGCTTGCCGGGCCGCGGCCGATGTCGGAGAAGACCGCCGATTCTGCGGTGCTCGGTCTCGACCACATCGTGGTCTCGACCGAGGACCCCGAGCGGGCCGCCGCGCTCTACGGCGCGCGGCTCGGCCTCGACATGGCGCTCGACCGCAGCCATCAGGAATGGGGCCAGCTGATGTTCTTCCGCTGCGGCGACCTCATCGTCGAGGTCGTCAAGCGTCCGGTGGCCGGCAACGACAAGGCCAACGACAAGCTGTGGGGCCTGAGCTGGCGCGTGGCGGACATCGAAGCCACGAGGGCGCGCCTGCTCGCCGCCGGCCTGCAGGTCTCCGAGCCGCGCGCCGGCCGCAAGCCGGGCACGCGGGTGATGAGCCTCTACAGCGGCACCTGTGGCATCCACACGCTGATTTTGGAGAAGACGCCGCGCGCAGCGGAGTGATGGCTTCGAACGGCGATTGGCGCTGTCTTGCGCCGATGCCGCGAGGGCTGCAGGCAAAGATCTCGGCCTGTGCACAGCTATCTCCAGCTCGTCATGGCCGGGCTCGTCCCTGCCATCCACGTTGCACCGCACACGCCGGACGACGTGGATGCCCGGGCCTTCGCCGCGCCGAAGCGGCTTCGGCCGCGCAGGCAGGACAAGCCCGGGCATGACGAGACTCTCATTGGCAGTCTCGACGCCGCGCATGTGCGAGCCATGATATAGACTGAGGCGGTTTCAGCCTCTCGCCCAAGCCGATGATCTCTCCTGTTGTCGTCCCCTCGTCTGATCGGCGTCGCGTCTTCATGCTCGGCGCGACCGGAACCATTGGCCGCGCCACCGTGCGTGCGCTGGTCGCGCGCGGGCACGAGGTGGTTTGCTTCATTCGTCCGCACCGCGACGTGGTGGAGGTCCCGGGTGCTGCCCTTAGAATCGGCGACGTGACCGACCCCGTCTCGCTGGCGCGCGACGGCTTTCGCGGTGAGCCTTTCGACGCCGTGGTGTCCTGCATGGCGTCGCGGACCGGCGTGCCCGGGGATGCCCAGGCGATCGATGACCAGGCTCATGTGAATGTGCTGGACGCGGCATGCCGTGCAGGCATCACGCACTTCGTGCTGCTGTCCGCCATCTGTGTGCAGAAGCCGCTGCTGGCGTTCCAGCAGGCCAAGCTGGCGTTCGAGGCGCGGCTGATCGGGCAGGGGGAGAGGCTGACCTATTCGATCGTCCGCCCCACCGCGTTCTTCAAATCGCTGTCGGGGCAGGTGGCGCGGGTGAAGCAGGGCCGGCCTTACCTCGTGTTCGGCGACGGCCGTCTGACCGCGTGCAAGCCGATCAGCGACGCCGACCTCGGCGATTATCTGGCCGGATGCCTCGATGACGAGCGCCGCTGGAACAAGGTGCTGCCGATCGGCGGTCCCGGCCCGGCCATCACGCCGATCGAGCAGGCGGAGCATCTGTTCGCGCTGCTCGGACGCAAGCCGAACATCCGGCGCGTCCCGGTGGCGCTGTTGGACGTCATCATCGCAGGACTCGGCATCGCCGGGCGGATCGCGCCATCGCTCGCCGACAAGGCCGAGCTCGCCCGCATCGGTCGCTACTACGCCACCGAATCCATGTTGGTGCTCGACCCCGTCACCGGCCGCTACGACGCCGACGCCACGCCCTCGACCGGCTCGGAGACGCTGTTCGACTACTACGCACAGCTGATCCGCGGCGAGGCCATGGCCGAGCGTGGCGATCATGCGGTGTTCTGAGCCTCGATCTCTCTCCCTGTCATTGCGAGGAGCGTAAGCGACGACGCAATCCAGAGTCGCGCGTGCAGCCCTGGATTGCGTCGCTTCGCTCGCAATGACGATGTGAGATTTGTGGTCACGGTGGTGAATCTCGCAATCATGGTGATGAGACATGAGTGCCCGATCTCGCGGCGCGCTGTCGCGTCCGAGCTTTGCTGCTGTCCTGCCCTCTCTTTGAAGAGGGCACGGGGAATGCCGGGCGCTGGCCGCACCCATGGCCCGCCTGCGGAAAAAAATGCAGGCGGCAGGTACCACAGGTTCAGCCGAGAGCAACCCGGCATTCCCCGCGCGATGGTTTTGACGGCTGCTTCGCGCTCTCCTCGGTGCGCCGGGCTTTCTGGCCACCGTTGCCCGCGCGGCGCGTGAGCGCCGACACAGGCGTGACACCAGCTTCGGGGTGCCAGGACCACGCGACTTGACCGTGCGCATCGCTGCCGTTCGTCCGCGCAAGGAGACCTCACGCGCAGCACCGACACGCCCACCGCATCCCGCACTCGACGTTCGTGACGACCGCGAAGCGCCCCTCTGGTGAGGCGGAACGGGGATATACAATCATGATTTCGTGTAAAACGAAAGCGAAAAATCTTGCGCAACGGAGCCGTATCGGGGCATCCGTTTGAGCCCGCTGGAGAAATACGTCTTTCAGTGCAGGCCGATGTGGCGGCAATCATCACGCGATCAGCGTGTGAGGGCAGCAGATCGCGCGGTCGATGTAGGCGATCTGCGTCTGGCGATTTGCCCGCCGGGCTGAGCAGGCAGGCATCGTTGAATGTGCCACTTTTACCTTTTTCCGACTGTCGGCTGAGAACTGCAGAACGGGTCAACCGAAAGGCCTTGAACGAAATTCGCAAAGCTGACGATGCATCGGCTCATAACGTGGCCAATCGGTCCGGGGGGGGGGCGGATCGCGCCGCGCCGCAACGTTTCGAAGGGTTGACGCCGCAGTTCTTCAGCTGCCGTCCGGCACCCGATCGACTAACAGCCGGTAAAGCTACGGCTGGAAAATTTAAGCGGTTAGTATCGTGATTCCCGTATTTGTGTGATGCTGGGGCTAAGTACGCGGCTGTTTCTCCCGTTCATATCCACGTGGATTGCGCCCATCCTCGTGGCAACGGGCATGTGACCGAACAAGGTCGATGCCCAATTCTGGAGAGATCATGTCGAGCGTGAGAGACCTGAAAATCAAGTACAAGGCAGGCGTTCTGGTCGCCATGGCGCTGGTCACTGGCGCCTTGATGTTCGTCGTGGCGGCGATCGGTCTCTCCAACATCAAGTCCTCACTCGATGAGCTTGTTCAGGCCACCAATGTTGAGCGCTATGCGTACGAAACGATCCTGCAAGAGAAGAACTATCTGCTGAATGCCAACGCATCGACCTCCAACAAGAAGCTTGCCGCGGAGGCATTCGAGACGGCCGAAAAAGACGTCGCCACCATCCTCAAGACGCTGGACAGCATTGACCGCACCGGGGGGCCTGCGATCGTTGAACGCTCGCGTTCTGCTCGCAAGGGCACGACCGCCTACGCGGAGCTGTATCGAAAGGGTGTCGCAGCCCTTGTCGAACTCGACAAGCTGACTGATCTGCTGGAGAAGAACGGCGAGACCGCGTCGCAGGTCGCCAAGGACTATATCCGCAGCGTAGGCGATGCTAAGAAAGCCGCCACGGCGAGCGATATTCTGGAATACACCTATCTCATCCGTGCCGACGAAAAGCGCTACATGTTGAACCAGCGGGCGGAGACGTTCGGCAAGATGAAGGCGAATTTTGCGTCCATGATGGAGCGTCTGGCGACGCTTGAAAAGACCGCCGAAGGCGACAAGGAATTGCAGGCGGTCAAGAAGTTCAGTGATGCCGCCAAGGGCTACGAGAAGGACGCCTATCAGTGGGTCGAACGCAGCGACCTGCTGTTCAAGGATATTCTTCCGAACATGAAGACGCTGGGTGACAATGTCATCAAGCTGGCTTTTGACGCCGCGCAGGAGACGTCGCAGTCGATGATTACCTCACGTCAGACCATTCTGATGTGGCTGGCGATCATCGGCGGCGGAATTTCGATCCTCGGCATCGTCCTTGGCGTCGTGGTGTCCAGTGCGATCACCAAGCCGGTCGCCGCGCTCACCGGCGCCATGTCGGCGCTTGCCAATGGGGACACGTCGGTCGCCATTCCCAGCATCGAGCAGAAGGAAGAGATCGGCACCATGGCGCGCGCGGTCCAGATCTTCAAGGACAGTGCGATCGCACGCATCGCTATGGAAGCGCGGGAAAAAGGCGACACGACCCGCCGCCAGGAGCGTCAGAACCGGATGGAGCAACTGACGTCGGAATTCGATGGCACAGTCGTGACCGTGCTCGAAAACCTCAAGCGCGGCGTCGGCGGGTTGCATGGATCGTCGCAGTCGATGTCGGGCACCGCGGAGGCCACCAGCGGGCAAAGTCAGGCTGCGGCGTCCGCGGCCGAGCAGGCCCGCACCAACGTGCAGTCCGTTGCGGCAGCCGGCAACGAATTGTCGTCGTCCATCCAGGAAATATCGCGCCAGGTCGCCCAGACGGCCTCCTTCGTGCAGGGCGCAACCGCAGAGGCGGAGGAGTGCAACACCAAGATCAACCGCCTTGCGGAGGCTGCCGACCGGATCGGTGAAATCGTCACCCTGATCAATGGCATCGCCTCGCAGACCAATCTGCTGGCGCTGAACGCTACCATCGAGGCGGCACGGGTCGGCGAGGCTGGACGCGGCTTCGCCGTGGTCGCAGCAGAGGTCAAGAACCTCGCGAGCCAGACCGCCAAGGCGACGGAGGAAATTTCGAGCCAGATCACGGCGATGCAGAGCGAAACCACGGATACAGTTGCGGCGATCCGCGGAATCACCGCCACCATCACGAAAGTGAACGAACTGACCGCTGCCGTAGCGAGCGCCGTGGAGGAGCAGGGGTCTGCGACAGCCGAGATTGCTCGCAACGTGGATCAGGCTGCGGGTGGTATTACGCTCGTGGCTGACAACATCACGGGGGTAACGTCCTCGGCAACCAAGACCGGCGCCATGGCGCAGGAAGTGTTTCAGGCTGCAAATACGCTGCAGACGGAGTCCGCGACGCTGGAAATGGCGGTGTCCGGTTTTCTCCGCGGTGTCCGGGCGCTCTGACCCGTGTCAAGCCATCAAAGCCCCCGGGGTGGGGTTCCTTGCCGCATCCCCGGGACGTCGGTGGTCTTGAAGTCAAGCCTCCATCGCCCGCAAGTCGTCTTTTGACGAGCGGAAGCGAGGCAATGACGCGCCTGCTCCTGATCTCGTTCGCACCAAAATAATCCGCCCTGCGGACTCAATTTTGCGAGCGCTCACGCGGCTCAGCGGCAGTCTCATCCGCCTCCGACGCCAATCCTGCACGGCACGCTCGCAAACCCTCGAAACCTCACCCGTCCACCCCGCACCGGCGCGCCGTCGAGCTGATAGTTCGGAAACCGCGCCAAAAACCGCGAGATCGCCACCGCGCCCTCCAGTCTCGCCAGCGCCATGCCCGCGCATTGATGTGCGCCGGTGCCGAAGGCGAGGTGGCGGTTGGCGAGGCGGCCGATGTCGAAGCGTTCGGGGTCCTCGAATTGCGCGGGATCGCGGTTGGCGGCGCCGATGCACAGCGTGACCGAGGTGCCGGCCTCCAGCTTCGCGCCGCCGAGCTCGACCGGCTCGGTCGTCATGCGATTGCCGAGCTGGTTCGAGCTCTCATAGCGCAGGATCTCCTCGACGGCGGTGCGGATCAGGCTGGGAGCATCGATCAACCTTTGCCGCTCGGCAGGATGCTCGCAGAGCAGCACGAGGCCGTTGCCGATCAGGTTGGTCGTGGTTTCGTGGCCGGCATTGAGCAGGAAGATGCAGTTGTGCAACAGCTCCTTCTCGCTCAGGCGCTCGCCATCCGCTTCGCCCAGGATCAGCCGCGTCAGAACGTCGCGCTCGGGATTGCCAGGCGCCGCGCGGCGGCGCGCTACGAGGCCTTCGAGATAGGCGAGAAACGCCTTCACCGCCCGATTGCCGCGCGACAATTGCGCCTCCGACACCACCGGCTCCAGCGCGCCGAGAATGGCCAGCGACCAGTCGCGCAAGGGTCCGCGCTCTTCGTGCGGGACGCCGAGCAGATTGCCGATCACCTCGATGGGGATCGCCGCGGCGAAATCCTCGATCAACTCGCACCGGTCCTCGGCGGCGATCCGGTCCAGCAGTCCGTCGACCAGCGCGATCAGAGCGGGCTCCATCTCGGCGATCGCCCGCGGCGACAGCGCTCCCATGATCAGGCGGCGGACGCGCGTATGCGCCGGAGGATCGTTGAAGACGAGACTCGTGGTGTGATGCTCATACAGCAGCGATGCGCCGTATTTGGGCGCGAATTCGCGCGTCTTGTCCGAGGAGAACGTCTTCGTTGCCTTGTAGGCTGTGACCAGATCGTCGTAACGGGTGAGAACATAGGAGCCGTTGCGCAGGCGCTTGACCGGCGCATATTGCCGCAGCGCGCGATAGGTGGGGTAGGGATCGGCATAGAAGGCGGGCGTCAGGCTCTCCAGATCGAAATCGGCAGCGAGCGCAGCGGCGTCATTCATCGATGGTCCTCCCGGCCGGTTCTTGCTCTTGTCGCTGCGACCGTCGCACGGTCCGCCACAGAAGAAAACGCGCGGCGCGGGGTCTGCACAGCCGAGCTGGGTAGGCGTCGCAGGCCTTGCCGCACAACCGCCTTGATTGAAGGTATTTTATTGCCTTCGGTGGCGCCGAGATATGTCTCGAAATGTCAGGGACTTGGCCCAGGACTGCTGCTGCGTTGCGGCGTGTTTCTTGACATAGATCAAGTGAGTATTTACTCACGCGTAATGTCCACTCTGCGCATGACCAGCGACCTGCGGCGGCAGTTGATCCTTGGCGCGGCGAAGCGTTGCTTCGCGCGGCATGGTTATGCCGGCACCACGACGAAGAGCGTCGCCGCCGCTGCCGCGATCTCGGAAGCCTTGCTGTTCAAGCACTTCTCTTCGAAGGCTGCGCTCTATGCAGAGATCCTGGCCGAAGAGTGCGAGGCCGATCCCGATTTCGAGCTGCTGCTGGGACAGGAGCCTTCGACGGTCACGCTGGTCAAGCTGATGGCCGGCATGGTCCGGCACTTTCTCAGCACGGCCGACGGCGCCAATGAGGAAGAGGAACAGCGGCTGCGGCTGATGATCACCAGCCATCTCGACGATGGCGAATTCGCCAGGCTGCTTTATACGAAAATCGATGATCTGATCGGCGCGAAGTTCGTTGACTCCCTGGACAGCGCCGTGGCGTCAGGTGATGCCGTACGACTTGCGGCTGCACCGCGCGATCTATTCTGGTTCGCGCATCACACTGTGTTGACGGCGGCGTTGACGCGGCTTCCATCGACCCCGTGTCTATCCTATGGAACCGCGGCGAGCCTGGAGCGCCAGCTCAGTGAGTTCATTCTGCGCGGCATCGGACTGACCGACGCCGCGATTGCGTGCTATCTCGACCACGAATTGTCGCAACCTCCGGCCCGGCCGGCGACGGCAGAAAGTGCATGACATGAACATCGCGACGGAACCCAAGCTCTCTGGCAAGCCGATCGACGACAAGCCGCGCAAGCGCACCCGCCCGGTGCTCTGGTTCACCATCGTCGCCATCCTGCTCGCGGCGCTGGTCGGCGGCTTCGTGTGGTTCAACATGTTCCGCGACAAGATGATCGCGCAGTTCTTCGCGAACATGAAGCCGCCGCCGATCAATGTCAGCATGGCCACCGCGACCGCAGAGGTTGTGCCGAACCTCCTGACCGCCGTCGGCGATCTCGCCGCCGTGCATCAAGTCAACGTAACCTCGGATGCCTCGGGCCGCATCACCGACATCATGTTCACGCCGGGCACAACCGTGAAGCAGGGGACCCCGCTGGTGCAGCTTTATGATGCGCCGGAGCAGGGCGACCTCGCCAATTTCAAGGCCCAGGTGACCGTGGCGCAGCTGTCGCTCGATCGCGCCAAGCAGCTCGCCTCGCGCCAGTTCGGACCGCAGGCGACCGTCGATCAGGCCCAGGCCGCCTATGACCAGGCCCAGGCCGGCATCGCCAAGACCGAGGCGCTGATCGCGCAGAAGCTGGTGCGCGCGCCGTTCGATGGCGACCTCGGCGTCCGCAAGGTTGAGGTCGGCCAATATCTCAGCGCCGGCACCCAGATCGTGTCGCTGACCGATCTGTCGGAGCTGTGGGTCAACTTCACGGTGACCGAAAAGGACAGCGGTCAGTTGAAGGTCGGCCAGACCGTGCGCGTCGGCGTCGACGCCTATCCGGGCAAGGTGTTCGAGGGCAAGATCACCACCATCGAGCCGCAGATCGCGACCGACACGCGCAACATCCGGGTGCAGGCGACGATCGCGAATCCGGATCACATCCTCAAGCCCGGCATGTTCGCGACCACCACCGTGGTGCTGCCGGACAAGCCGCCGGTGCTGACGGTTCCGGAGACGGCGGTCGATTATACGCTCTATGGCGACTCGGTCTTCGTGATCAACGAGAAGAAGACCGACGACGGCAAGACCACGCTGACGGCCGATCGGACCTATGTGCAGACCGGCGACCGCATCAACGGTCGCGCCGTGATCCTGAAGGGGCTCAAGGAGGGTGACCGCGTGGTTGCCGTCGGCCAGCTCAAGATCCAGTCCGGTGCCGCGGTCGCGATCTCGACCGATCCGCCGCCGCCGGTGCCCGCCAAGCCGCCGCGCTATTGATCGAACCAAATGCCCGCCGAGGCCGCTGTGAAGCGGCCCGCGCGGGCATCATCTGCCTCCCGCTGACGAGATTGCCGCGATGCGTTTCACCGATATCTTCATCAAGCGGCCAGTGCTGTCGCTCGTGGTCAGCATGCTCATCCTGCTGCTCGGCCTGCGTGCCGCGTTCGAGCTGCCGATCCGGCAATATCCGAAGCTGTCGAACACGGTCGTGAACGTCACGACCGTCTATCCCGGCGCCTCCGCCGATCTGATCCAGGGCTTCATCACGACGCCGCTGGAGCAGGCGGTCGCGTCGGCCGAAGGCGTCGACTACATCACCTCGTCCTCGGTGCAGGGCACCAGCACGATCCAGGTCTTCATCAAGCTCAATTTCGATCCGAACCAGGCGCTCACCGAGGTGCTCGCCAAGGTGAACTCGGTCCGCTATCTGATCCCCAGGGAATCCAACGACCCGATCGTCACCAAGAGCACGGGGCAGACGACGTCGGTGATGTATCTCGGCTTCTCCAGCGAGGAGCTGTCGGGCTCGGCGATCTCGGACTATCTGACGCGCGTGGTGCAGCCGGTGCTGTCGACCGTCGACGGCGTCGCCGCGGCCAACATTCTCGGCGGCCAGACCTTCGCGATGCGGATCTGGCTCAACCCGGAAAAGATGGCCGGCCGTAACGTGTCGCCGGCCGATGTCGCCGCCGCGATCTCCGCCAACAACTTCCAATCCGCCGCCGGACAGGCGAAGGGCTATTTCATCGTCTCCAACGTCACGACCAATACCGGCCTGACCGACGTCAACCAGTTCAAGCGGATGATCGTCAAGGCCAAGGACGGCGGCTTCGTCCGCATGGAGGACATCGCCACCGTCGAGCTCGCGGCGCAGAGCACCGATGCCAGCGTCGCCTTCAACGGCGAGCGCGCCATCTTCATCGGCGTCGACGCGACGCCGCAGGGCAACCCGCTCAACATCGTCAAGGGCGTGCGTGCGCTGTTCCCCGATCTCGAGCGCAACCTGCCGCCGTCGATGAAGATGAAGGTGGCCTACGATTCCACCAAGTTCATCCAGTCGTCGATCGACGAGGTCGAGCACACGCTCGGCGAGGCCGTGCTCATCGTCATCGTCGTGATCTTCCTGTTCCTGGCCTCGCTGCGCTCGGTCATCATTCCCGTGGTGACGATCCCGCTGTCCTTGATCGGCGTCTGCACGATGATGCTGGCGCTCGGCTTCAGCATCAATCTGCTGACCTTGCTGGCCATGGTGCTGGCGATCGGTCTCGTGGTCGACGACGCCATCGTGGTGGTCGAGAACATCCACCGCCATCTGGAGGAGGGCAGAGCGCCCGTCCAGGCGGCACTGCAGGGCGCGCGCGAGATCGTCGGCCCGGTCATCTCGATGACGATCACCTTGGCCGCAGTGTACGCACCGATCGGCTTTCTCGGCGGCCTCACCGGCTCGCTGTTCCGCGAATTCGCCTTCACGCTCGCGGGCTCCGTCATCGTGTCGGGCGTCATCGCGCTGACCCTGTCGCCGATGATGTGCTCGGTGCTGCTGCGCAGCGCCGAGGAGGGCCGCTTCGCGCGGATCGTCAACCGCGTGTTCGGCGCGATGACCCGCTGGTACGGCCGGCAGCTCGACCGTTCGCTCGACTACCGGCCGGTGACGGCGCTGTTCGCGGTCACGATCCTCGGCCTCGTCGGCTTCCTCTATATGCACACGTCCAAGGAGCTGGCGCCGGAGGAGGATCAGGGCATCGTGTTCTCGATCACCAAGGCGCCGAAATACGCCAATATCGACTACATCAACTTCTACACCGACAAGCTCGACAAGGTGTTCCAGAAGTTCCCCGAGACCGATTTGCGCTTCGTGCTGAACGGCATCAACGGCCCGCAGGGCGGCTTCGCCGGCATGCTGCTGAAGCCGTGGGACGAGCGCACGCGCTCCTCGATCAAGCTGAAACCGCTGGTGCAGGCGGAGCTGTCCAAGATCGAGGGCATCAACGCCTTCGCCTTCAACCTGCCGGCGCTGCCGGGCGGCCCGGGCGGCCTGCCGGTGCAGATGGTGATCAGCTCGACCAGCGGCTTCCAGGCGGTCTATGAGCAGATGGCCAAGCTGAAGGACGCCGCGCGCAAGAGCGGCATCTTCATCGTCTCCGACAGCGATCTCGAATTCAACCAGCCCGTCGTCAAGGTCTGGATCAACCGCAGCAAGGCCTCCGATCTCGGCATCACCATGCAGTCGATCGGCAACACGCTGGCGGTGCTGCTCGGCGGCAACTACATCAACCGCTTCAATCTCGAAGGCCGCTCTTACCAGGTGATCCCGCAGGTGCCGCGCGACAAGCGGCTGTCGCCGGACTCGCTGTCGGGTTATTATGTGGCGACCGCCGCGGGCCAGCAGGTGCCGCTGTCGACGGTGGTCACCATCGAGACCGCGACCGATCCGAACTCGCTGACGCATTTCAACCAGCTCAACTCGGCGACCTTCTCGGCCGTGCCGATGCCGGGCGTCACCGTCGGCCAGGCGGTCGACTTCCTGGAGAAGCAGGCCAAGAACCTGCCGTCGGGCTTCAGCCACGATTACCTCGCCGACGCCCGTCAATACGTCCAGGAAGGCAATCAGCTCGCGATCACCTTCGGCTTCGCATTGATCATCATCTTCCTGGTGCTGGCGGCGCAGTTCGAGAGCCTGCGCGATCCGCTGGTGATCATGATCAGCGTGCCCATGGCGATCGTCGGCGCGCTGATCCCGCTGTTCTTCGGACTTGCGACGATGAACATCTACACCCAGGTCGGTCTGCTGACGCTGGTCGGACTGATCACCAAGCACGGCATCCTGATGGTGGAGTTCGCCAATGAGCTGCAGCTCAAGGAAGGCGTGGACCGCCGGACCGCGATCGAAACCTCCGCGCGCATCCGCCTGCGGCCGATCCTGATGACCACGGCGGCGATGGTCACCGGCCTGATCCCGCTGCTGACGGCGTCCGGCGCCGGCGCGGCCAGCCGGTTCTCGATCGGCCTCGTCGTCGTCGCCGGCATGTCGATTGGCACGCTGTTCACGCTGTTCGTGCTGCCGGCCGTCTACACCGTCATCGCCACCGATCACCAGGCCGCCGCCAAGTCGAAGCGCGCCCGCGAGATCGCCCAGTTCGACGCCGAGCCGGAGCATGCGCTGAAGGCGAGCTGAGACGGCGAGTCCTGGTTCCGCGACATCAACGGCGGCAGCCTCGGCAGCCGCCGTTTTGTTTTGGGGCAAAGAGGGCCGTCCTACTGCTCCTGCTGCGGGTCGAGCGCGTCGCGCAGGCCGTCACCCAGCAGGTTGAGCGACAGCACGACGAGGAAGATCGCAAGTCCCGGCCAGATCGCCATCCAGGGCGCGTTGGTAAGGAAGCGTTGGGCGGCGTTGAGCATGCTGCCCCAGGACGGCGCCGGCGGCTGCTGTCCGAGGCCGAGGAACGACAGCGCCGCCTCGGCGATGATGGCGGCGGCGACCGACAAGGTCGCCTGCACCAAGAGCGCCGGCATGATGTTCGGCAGGATGTGCCTGACCGCGATCTGCAGGTCGGTGTCGCCGACGCTGCGCGCGGCCTCGACATACTCCTCGACCTTGACGTTCAGCACCTCGCCGCGGGTCAGTCGGACGAAGATCGGGGTCGCGGAGATGCCGATCGCGATCATGGCGTTGCCGAGGCTCGGACCGAGGAACGCGGCCAGCGCGATCGCCAGGATCAGGAACGGGCAGGCCAGCATCGCGTCGGTGATGCGGCTGATCAGGGCGTCGACGAAGCCGCCGCGGTAGCCTGCGATCATGCCGATCGGCACGCCGATCGACAGCGCGATGACGACCGAGATGGCGCCGGCGAGCAGCGAGGCGCGCGCGCCGTAGAGGACGCGGGCCAGGACGTCGCGGCCGAGATCGTCGGTGCCGAACCAATGCGCCGCCGACGGCGCCTTGCGGACCAGCGTCCAGCTCGTCTTGAGGGGATCGTAGGGCGCCACCAGCGGCGCTGCTACGGCGAGCAGGATGAAGGCTGCGATCAGGCCGAGCCCGACCATGGCCCCCTTGCGCTTGACGAGCTGGCGCCAGGCGCGCTGCATTGGCCGTTCGAGCGGGGCGAGGGCGCGGGCGCCTTGCGGTGCTGACAGCATCGTCTCGGCCATCTCAGCTCCTCAGCCGCGGGTTGACGAGGACGTAGGCGAGATCGGCAATCAGGTTCAGCATGATGTAGACGGTGGCGGTGACCAGCACGACGCCCTGCACGACGGCGTAGTCGCGATTGAACACGGCATCGACGATCAGCTTGCCGAAGCCGGGGATCGAGAAGATCTGTTCGGTCAGCACGGCGCCGGACAGCAGCGTGCCGAGCTCGAGCGCCCCCAGCGTGATCACCGGCGTCAAGGCATTGCGCAGCGCGTGACGCAGGATGACCTGGCGCTCGGAGATGCCCTTGGCGCGCGCGGTGCGGATGTAGTCGCTGCCCAGGACCTGCAGCATCGCGCTGCGGGTGTGACGCATCAGGATCGCGGCGATGGCATTGCCGAGCACGAAGGCTGGCATGATGGTGGCGGCGAGGCTGGCGCGCCAGTCCTCGGCCAGCGGGACATAGCCGGAGGCGGGCAGCCAGCCGAGCTGGATCGAGAACACGAAGATCAGCATGATGCCGAGCCAGAAATTCGGCGTCGAGATGCCCCACAGCGCAAACAGGTTGGCGGCATAGTCCCACGCGGTCCCGCGCTTTACCGCGGAGATGATGCCGGCGGGAATGCCGATCAGGAACGCGATCACGATCGCCATCGATGCGAGCTGCAGCGTCACCGGCAGCTTCTGCAGGATGAGGTCGCGCACCGGCATCTTGATGCGCAGCGACTCGCCGAAATCGCCTGAGAGCACGCCCTTGATCCAGTAGCCATATTGGACGGGCAGCGGCTGATCCAGGCGATATTGCTTACGGATCTGCTCGATCACAGCCGGATCGCGCTCCTCGCCGGCCATCACGAGGGCAGGATCGCCGGGCAGCAATTGCTGCAGCGAGAAAATCAGGATCGAGACGAAGATCAGCGTCGGGATGATCTGGGCGAGGCGGCGGACGAGGAAGGTCAACATGATGCGCTCGCCTGTCTGCAGGTCGTCATGGCCGGGCCTGTCCCGGCCATCCACGTCGTTCGGCACGCTGGGAACGACGCGGATGCCCGGGACGTGCCCGGGCATGACGGAGTCACTAATCGCCAGGATCTTTGGTCGTGACGGCTCTGCATCTTTTTGTGCAAGCGAGGTCGGAATGCGTGGCACTCCCCACCCCAGCCCTCCCCCACAAGGGGGGAGGGAGCAGAGCGAGCTTGCCGCGCCGGTTGCGCGTTCGAACGAACAGGAGCCGCCCGACCGCTCACTTCAGCTTCAGTCCGACCACGCGCAGCAGGCCGTCCGGCATCGGCTTGAAGCCTTCGAGCCTGGTGGTCTGCGCGAACAGGAACTTGCGGTGATAGAGGTAGAGGATCGGCTCATCCGCCTGCTGCTCGCGCACCAAGGTCTCGTAAATCGCCTTGCGCTTGGCCATGTCGGACACGAGCCGCGCATCCTCAAGCGCCTTGTCGGCCGCGGCATTGCTCCAGGCGCTGTAGTTCAGCGCCGCGCCTGAATGCAGGTGGTTGAACGCGTTGCCGTCGGGATCGCTGCGGCCGCTCCATTCGAGCATGAAGGCCTGGTACTCGCCGGCTTCCGCCTGCTTCAGCGAGGTCGCGAACTCGGTGACGCGGATCTTCAGATCGAAGCCGGCCTCGGCGGCCATCGCCTGCAGCACCTGGGCCGCAGCCTCGCTCTCGCTCTCCTTCGACACCATGAAGTCGACCGCGACCGGCGGCGTCACGCCGGCTTCCTTCAGCAGCGCCTTGGCCTTCTCGACGTCGCGGCCGCGCACCGGGAAGGCGGTCTGGTAGTACGGATTCTCGGGATTGACGAACTGGTTGCCGGGCTTGAACTCGCCGTTGAAGATCACCTGGTTGAGTGCCTCGCGGTCGATCGCCAGGTCCAGCGCCTGGCGGACCTTGGCGGACTGACTCAGCGCCCCCTTGGATTTGTCCTTGCCGATGTTGATTGTGAGGCCGCGATAGCCGAGGCTGGTTGCGGTCGACAGCTTCAGCCGCTTGTCGCTCGTGACATCCTTGATGTCGGTGGCGAGCAGCCGTTCGATCATGTCGAGGCTGCCGGATTTCAGATTGGCGAGCCGCACCGTGGCGTCGACGATCGGCTGATAGACGATCTTGTCGATGAAGACGTTGTCCTTGTTCCAGTAGTCGGCGAACTTCTCGAACACGATGCGGTCCTGCTGGACGCGCTCGACGAACTTGTAGGGGCCGGCGCAGACCGGGCGCAGGCCGAACTTGTCGCCGGCCTCCTTGGCCGCCTTCGGCGACACCATCATCCCGGCTCGGTCGGTGAGCTGGGCGAGCAGCGGCGAGAACGGCGTCTTTAAAACGAGCTTGATCGTCAGGGGATCGACCACGTCGACATGATCGAGCGAGGCGATCTCGGGCTTGCGGAACGAGCCGGGCATGCTGAGGTGGCGGTCGAGCGAGAATTTTGCCGCCTCGGCATCGAACGGCTCGCCGTCGTGAAATTTCACGCCGGGGCGGAGCTTGATCGTGACGTCCTTGCCGTCGGCGGAGGTCTCGTGCGACAGCGCCAGCTGCGGCACGATATTCAGCTTCTCGTCGATGTCGAACAGCTTGTCGCAGACAGCGGCGAAGACGATGCGGCCGACATAGGTCCGCGCCATGGTCGGATCGAGAATGTCGGCATCCTCGGCGAGCCCGATGCGCAACGTGGTCTGTGCCTGCGCGGTCGCCCCGCACGAGGCCATGACAACAGCCGCGGTTGCGGCCAAGCACCAGTTCCTCATCATCCGATTACCCCTCGGCCATGCCGCCTGCGTTGTTGCACCATTCATACCAACCCCGGTGATGCGCCGTCCTTCCGGCCGCTCATGTCTGGTTCGCGAGCGCAGCCGCGATGCCGGCGTCGATCGTCGCGCGATCGGTGATGCCGGCTGGATTCTCGCGCGTCGGCATGAACTGCCGGAACACCGCCCAATGCTTGCGGCTCACGCTCTCCAGCCGTTCGAGCTCGGCGAGCGGATCGGCATGGTCATCGACGCGCAGATCGAGCTCGGCCCATTCCTCTTTGCCGTGGATGACGAGCGCCGCCGACTGTCTGCCGCGCTTGTCGCCGCCGGCGGCCTCGCCAGCCTGCATCGCCGCGATCAGGCGCCGGGCGAAGGGGAGAGTGCTGTTCGCGAGAAAGGCGTTCGCGGTCTCGTTCAGCACCTGCGGACCAGCCAGCATGTTGCCCGCGATGGAGAAGCCCTGGCCTTCGAGATGGCCACACCAGTCGATGCAGTCGTGGCCCGTGTGGGCGGCGATCTGGCCGTTGCGGTCGAGGATGTGGACTTGCCGGCTCTCGCGGCCGGGATCGGCCGCCGTCAGCAGCTGCACGATCTCGCGCGGATGCCGGCCATCGCGCAGCAGCGCCGCGCCGTCGATACCGTAATACGGATTGACCAGCGCCTGCGTGGCGATGCCGCCGTGGCCCGCGACGATGAACGGAACGCGCGCGCCGACGGCGAAGAAGCGCGTGGCGACGGCGATGCCGATCTGGCCGGTTGTGTCGTCCTTGGCAATGATCGACCAGGTCATCGGCGTCTCGCTGTCATCGTCCGGCGGCGTAGCCCTGCATGCCACGCGGATTGGCGGCGGCGCGACGGCGTCGGCTGACACGCGAGGCCGCGGTGAGGCGGCCCTCCGACCAGTCGGGCCCGACCTCGACGACATGGCCGCGGCGGCGCAGCTCCTCGACGGTCGTCTTGGGGACGCGGTTCTCGACCACGAGCACGCCGGGCCGCGCGGTGCGTGGCCAGAACGAGATCGGGAAATGCTCGGAGTGCCAGGCCGGCGCGTCGATCGCTTCCTGCAGGTTCATGCCGGCATGAACGTGGCGCAGGAAGAACTGCGTGTTCCACTGGTCCTGCTGGTCGCCGCCGGGCGAGCCCCAGGCGACGTAAGGCTCGCCGTCGCGCAGCGCCATGGTCGGCGACAGCGTGGTGCGCGGCCGCTTGCCCGGAACCAGCGCGGCCGGATGATCCTCCTCGAGCCAGAACATCTGCGCGCGCGTGCCGAGGCAGAAACCGAGCTCGGGGATCACGGGCGAGGATTGCAGCCAGCCGCCGGACGGGGTCGCCGAGATCATGTTGCCGTCGCGGTCGATAATGTCGAAATGCACGGTGTCGCCGCGCACCTCGCCGAAGCGGCCCACGGTGGGTTCGCCCGAGCCCATTGCACCGACGGCCTCGCGATGGCCCTGCGCCTCGCGCAACTGCACCTTGGCGCCATAGCCGTCGAGCTTGCCGGGGCGCAGCTCCAGCGACGCCTTGTCGGTGATCAGCTTGCGCCGCTCGTCATTGTACGCATCCGACAGCAGCGTCTGGATCGGGATGTCGGCGAAGTTCGGATCGCCGTAGAACGCCTCGCGATCGGCGAACGCCAGCTTGGCGGCTTCGATCTGCCAATGGATGAAATCGGGACCGGTCGGGTCGAGACCGTCGAGCGCGAAGCCCTTGAGCAGCGCGAGCTGCTGCAGCAGCACCGGGCCCTGGCTCCAGACGCCGGCCTTGCAAACGGTGTAGCGGCCGTACTCATAGGTCAGTGGCGCCTCGATGGTCGGCTGCCAGCGCGCCATGTCGTCGGCGGTCAGCACGCCCTTATGGCGCGTGCCCGAGACGTCCATGACCTCCTGCGTCCGGCAGAAGCGGTCGATCGCCTCGGCGACGAAGCCCTGCGACCACGCTTTGCGCGCCCGCTCGATCTGCGCGTCGCGGTCGCCGCCCGCGCTCTCGCCTTCGCTGAGGATGCGCGCATAGGTCTCGGCGAGCTGCGGATTGGTGAACAGCGTGCCTGGCTTCGGTACCTCGCCATGGGGCAGATAGAGCGCCGCTGAAGTCGGCCAATGTGTCTTGAACAGCTGCTCGACGGTCTGGATGGTCGCCGAGACGCGCTCGACCAGCGGATAGCCGTCGCGCGCGTAACCAATCGCCGGCTCCAGCACGTCGCGCAGCCGCATCGTGCCGTAGTCGCGCAACAGCAGCATCCAGGACTCGAAGGTGCCGGGCACGCAGGCCGCCAGCAGCCCGGTGCCGGGCACCATGTCGAGGCCTTCGCGCTTGTAGTGCGCGATGGTGGCGTCTGCTGGCGCCGGGCCCTGACCGCAGATCACCTCGGTGCGTCCGCGCTTCACGTCGTGCAGGATGATCGGCACGTCGCCGCCGGGTCCGTTGAGATGCGGCTCGACGACCTGCAGGGTGAAGGCCGCAGCAACGCCGGCGTCGAAGGCATTGCCGCCGCGCTCCAGCATCGCCATGCCGACCGCAGTGGCGAGCCAATGCGTGGAGGTGACGACGCCAAAGGTGCCGTCGATCTCGGGGCGGGTCGTGAAGGGATCGGGATTGATGAAGCTCATGGCGCCCTTTGATCTGGCCTAATCATTCGCCGTCATTGCGAGCCACCCGGTCCGCGCGAAGCGCGGCCGGATGACAGGCTCAGCGAAGCAATCCAGGGCTGCGGACGACGCCCTGGATTGCTTCGTCGCTTCGCTCCTCGCAATGACGACTTCATTCAAATTCTGTCTCGCCGCGTCACGCAACTGATGCCGTCGCAACGACCTTATCGACCGGCTGGTTCACCACGTGGCAGGCGACGCCGCCGATCAGCTCCGGGGCCTGTTGACGGCACAGATCGAACGCCATCGGACAACGCGGGTTGAAGGTGCAGCCCGAAGGCGGATTGATCGGGTTTGGAATCTCGCCCTTGACCGGAATGCGCTGGCGGCCGGACATCGACAGATCCGGCACCGCGCCGAGCAGCATCTTGGTGTAGGGCATGCGCGGATCGTTGAAGAGCGTGCGCCCTTCCGCGATCTCGACGATGCGGCCGAGATACATCACGCCGATGCGGCTCGCCATGTGCCGCACGACCGCGAGATTGTGGCTGATGAACAGATAGGTCAGGCCGAACTTGTCCTGCAGGTCGCGCATCAGATTGAGGATCTGCGCCTGCACGGACACGTCGAGCGCCGAGGTCGGCTCGTCGCAGACGATGAAGTCGGCCTCGGAGGCGAGGGCCCGCGCGATCGCGACGCGCTGGCGCTGGCCGCCGGAGAATTCGTGCGGGAATTTCTGCCCGTCATCCGGATGCAGGCCGACCAGGGTCAGCAGCTCGCCGACGCGGTCCTTGATCTGGCGCTCGCCCTCGATGACGTTGAAGGCGCGGATCGGCTCGGCGATGATGCTGTCGACGCGGAAGCGCGGATTGAGGCTCGCATACGGATCCTGGAACACCATCTGGATGCGGCGGCGCAGCTTGCGCCGCACCTGGGCCTGGCGCGCTTCGCTCATCGACACGCCGTCGATGATGACTTCGCCGGAGGTCGGCGCCAGCAACCCGACCACCATGCGCGCGACCGTGGTCTTGCCGGAGCCGGACTCGCCGACCAGCGCGAAGGTCTCGCCCTTCCGAATGCCGAAGCTGACGCCGTCGACCGCCTTGAGAAACTCCTGCGGCTGCCGCTCGATCACCCGGTTCAGCCAGGGTTTCGACACGTCGAACACCCGGCGCAGATTCTTGACCTCGACAAAATCGCTCATGCCGCGGTCTCCGTCGCACGATCATACAGATGGCAGGCGACTGCCTGCGTGCCCTGGCGCAGCGGCTCCGGCCGGTCGACGCGGCAGCGGTCGAAGGCGGAGCTGCAGCGCGGATTGAACGAGCAGCCGGGCGGGATCGCGGACAGCCGCGGCATCGCGCCCGGGATCTGCACCAAGCGCTTGTCCTCACCCGCGAGCGTCGGGATCGCACCCATCAGGCCCTTGGCGTAGGGGTGCAGCGGGTTTTTGATGACCTCCTGCACCGGGCCGATCTCGGCGACGCGACCGGCATACATCACGGCGACGCGGTCGCAGGTCTCGGCGATCACGCCCATGTCGTGGGTCACCAGCATCACGGCGGTGCCGTGGTCGCGGCCGAGCCGCTTGATCAGCGAAATGATCTGCGCCTGCACGGAGACGTCGAGCGCGGTGGTCGGCTCGTCGGCGATGATCAGCTCCGGCTCGGCGCACAGCGCGAGCGCGATCACGACGCGCTGGCGCATGCCGCCGGAGAATTCGTGCGGATAGCCGTCGATGCGCTTCTCAGGGGCGGGGATTCCGACCTCGGCGAGCAGGTCGATGGCGCGCTTGCGCGCCTGCTGGTCGGTGAGGTTGGTGTGGGTCTTGATGGTCTCGATGATCTGGTCGCCGACGCGATACAGCGGATTGAGCGAGGTCAGCGGATCCTGGAAGATCATGCCGATCCGCTTGCCGCGCACTTTGCGCATCTCCTCCGGCGGGAGGTTGTCGATCCGCAGGCCGGACAGCAGGATCTCGCCGCCCGAGATGCGGCCGGGTGGATCGATGAGGCCGATCACGGCGAGGCCGGTGACGGATTTGCCGGCGCCGGATTCGCCGACCACGCCGAGCACCTCGCCTTTGGCGATGTCGTAGGAGACGCTGTCGATCGCGCGCAGCGTGCCGCGCCTTGTTTCGAACTCGACCTGCAGATTGCGCACGGACAGAACGGGGGCGGTCATCAGGTCAGACCTTCATACGCATGAACGGGATCATCGCAGTTTCGGGTTGAGGGCGTCGCGCAGCCAGTCGCCGAGCAGGTTGATGGCGAGGATCAGCCCGGCCAGGGCGAGGCCGGGAAAGGCGACGATCCACCATTCGCCGGCGAACAGGTAGTTGTTGCCGATCCGGATCAGGGTTCCGAGCGAGGGCATCGTCTCCGGCATGCCGGAGCCGAGAAACGACAAGGTCGCCTCGGTGATGATCGCAAGCGCCAGATTGATGGTCGCGATGACGAGCACGGGGCCGGTGGTGTTGGGCAGCACGTGACGCAGCATGATGACCGGCGCGGGCAGGCCGATCAGTTGCGCGGCGGCGACATAGTCCTTGTTCTTCTCGACCATGACGGAGCTGCGCACCGTGCGCGCATATTGCACCCAGAACGACAGGCCGATCGCCAGCACGAGGACAGCCAGCATGCTCAACCATTCCAGATGATTGCCGGACACCGATTTGGCGATGCCGTTGACCAGGAGCGCGATGAGGATCGGCGGGAAGGTGAGCTGCACGTCGGCGATGCGCATGATCACGGTGTCGACGCGGCCGCCGAAATAGCCGGCGATCAGGCCGAGCGCGATGCCGAGCGCGCCGGAGAACACCACGCCGAGAATGCCGACGATCAGCGAGATCCGCAGGCCGTAGAGGATGGCCGAGAGCACGTCGCGGCCCTGCTCGTCGGTGCCAAGCAAGAACGGGCTCTGGCCGTCGGCGGTCCACAGCGGCGAAATGCGCGAGTTCAGGAGTTGCAGCTGCGCCGGATCGAACGGATTCTGCGGCGACAGCACGGGCGCAAAGACAGCGAGCAGGAAGAAGATGAGCGTGATCGCGGCCGCGACCACCGTCAGCTTCGAACGCCGGAACGAATAGAACAGGTCGCTCGCGAGCGCGCGCTTGAGCCAGCCATTCTTGACGGTGTGGGGGGCCTGGACGGGCGTGGGGTGGGGAAGGGCGGCGTCGCTCATGATCAGGCCGGGCGGCTGATGGTCGCGCGCAGGCGCGGATCGACCACGGTGTAGAGGATATCAACCACGAGATTGATGGTGACGAAGATCAGCGACACCATCATCAGGTAGGCCGCCATGATCGGGATGTCGACATTCTGCACCGCCTGCACGAACAACAGGCCCATGCCCGGCCATTGGAACACCTGCTCGGTGATGATCGAGAACGCGATCACCGAGCCGAATTGCAGGCCGACCACGGTGATGACCGGAACCAGCGTGTTGCGCAGGGCATGGCCGAAATGGATGGCGCGGGTGGTCAGCCCGCGGGCGCGGGCAAAGCGGATATAGTCGGTGCGCAGCACCTCCAGCATCTCGGCGCGGACCAGCCGCATGATGAGTGTCATCTGGAACAGGCCGAGCGTGATCGAGGGCATGATCAGCGCCTTCCATCCGGAGGCGGTGAGCAGACCCGTCGTCCACCAACCGATCTTCACGACGTCGCCGCGGCCGAACGAGGGCAGCCAGCCGAGCGTGACCGAGAACAGATAGATCAGCAGGATACCGATCAGGAAGGTCGGCAGCGAAATGCCGATCAGCGACACCATCTGGAACAGCTTGGCCATCAGCGAGTCGCGGCGCAGCGCCGAGAACACGCCCATGATGATCCCGAAGAACAGCGCGAGGATGGTCGCGCAGATCGCGAGCTCCAGGGTCGCCGGCATGCGCTCCTTGAGCAGATCGGAGACCGGCTGCCGGAACTGATAGGACACGCCGAATTTGAACTGCGCGGCGTCGAACAGATAGCGGCCGAACTGCACGATGAAAGGATCGTCCAGGCCCAGCGATTCACGGACGCGGGCGCGTTCCGCGGCGGAGGCGTCGATCGGCACGATCTGGCTGACCGGGTCGCCGGCGAAGCGGAACATGGCGAACGCGATGATCCCGACGGCGATCATGACGCCGATGGCCTGAATTGCTCGGCGAAGCGTGAAGGCGAGCATCTGGTCCTTTCAGTCCCTTCGATCGCGCGGCGGGTAGCACCTGTCGCGAGAAATGAAAAGTCCCGAAAAGCAGTTCTGCTTTCCGGGACTTGAGATGGTCGGAATCCTACTCGGTCTTAGTGGCCAAGTACATCAGCACGAGGTTGTCGGCGCGCAGCGCAATCTTGACCTTCTTGGACACGCCCCAGGCCACGGCCTGCTGGTGCACCGGGATATAGCCGTAGTCCTTGATGCCGATCTCGAACGCCTGCTTGATCAGCTGATTGCGCTTGGCGGCGTCGGTCTCGACCAGGACCTTGTCGGTCAGGGCGTCGAACTCCTTGTTGCAGTAATTGCCGAGATTGGCCTCGCCGCGGGTCGGGTCCTTGGGATCCTCGCGGCAGCCCATGATGTCGTGCATCACATTGTGGGCGTCCATCGACGACGGGGTCCAGCCGAGCAGGAAGAACGAGGTGTTGTAGCCGCCCGGCTTCAGCACCTTGGCGAAATACTGCGCCTTCGGTTGCGCGTTGAGGTTCACCTTGACCCCGATCCGGGCGAGCATGCCGACCACCGCCTGGCAGATGGCGGCGTCGTTCACGTAGCGGTCGTTCGGGCAGTCCAGAGCGACTTCGAAGCCGTCGGGATAGCCGGCCTCTGTCAGCAGTTTCTTGGCGCCGTCCGGATCGTATTTCGGCCTGGTGAACTCCTTGGACAGCGGGAACAGTTCAGGTGCAATCATCAGCGCCGACGGCGTCGACAGGCCGCGCATCACGCGGGTCTTGATCAGCTCGACATCAATGGCCTTGTAGAACGCCTCGCGGACACGGATATCCTTGAACGGGTTCTTGCCCTTGACGTTCGAATAGAGCAGCTCGTCGCGGCTCTCGTCCATGCCGAGGAAGATCGTGCGCAGCTCGGGTCCCTTCAGGACCTGGGCATTGGGGCTCGAATCGACGCGGCCGATGTCCTGCACCGGCACCGGCTCGATGATGTCGACCTCGCCGGACAGCAGCGCCGCAACGCGGGTGGCGTCCGAGGAGATGGTGGTGAACACGATCTCCTTGATGTTGTGCTCCGGCTTGCGCCACCAGTTCGGATTGACCTTGAACACCGTCTTCACACCGGGCTGATGGCTCTCGATGATGAAGGGGCCGGTGCCGTTCTCGTGCAGTGCCGCGTAGCTCGGTGTCGTTGCCGACACCGGGGTCGGCGCGACGGAGTTGTTCTCCTCGCACCACTTCTTGCTCATGATGTACCAAGTATCCCATTGCGAGATCAGGATGGGATTGGGCGCATCGAGCTTCACGTCGACGGTGTAGTCGTCGATCTTGACGAACTTGGCGTCGGGCGGAACGTTGGAGAGGAAGTTCGAGCCGGTGGCGCGAACGCGGTCGGCGGAGAAGATCACGTCATCGGCGGTGAACGGTTCGCCATTGTGGAACTTGACGCCCTTGCGCAGGTGGAAACGCCAGCGGGTCGGCTCGGGGGTTTCCCAGCTCTCGGCCAGCGCAGGAATGATCTTGAGATCCTTGTCACGGGCGGTGAGACCCTCATAAACGTGGGCGTGGTGCGCGATCGTGGTCGATTCCTTGAAAGTATAGGGATCGAGCGATTTGAGGGTGCCCTGGTTGGCATAGCGCAGGGTCTGGGCCGAGGCCGGCAGCCCCGCGAGGCCAACGAGGATGGCGGCCGCCGCAATGAGCAGGGATTTGCGTCCCGACATATGTTCAAATTCTCCGCGTTTGACGCTTGTTTTCTCGGCAGGACGGGTCACATCCGGCCTGCCTTGTTTGAAGTTCGTGAGTTCTGCAGCGCCTCTTGCACGAACTTCAAGAAGCAACAGGACGCCGGGCGATGTGCTTGCAAGTCTGATGCCGCACCGGAAGAACTGCTTCCAAGGGCTGCGCCGAGCGGCGCCTTCGGACCCGCGGCACCTCGATGTCAGCATGTTGCCAGAGTTCAGCAGCGCCACACAAGTCCGGTTGGTTGAAGCCTAAACGATATGGTTAGTCCTCGCTCGTCCGCGTGCAGCGCACTCAAGCGTGGATATGCGGTCCTCGGGCCCGGCGGGCCCATGGATTGAGCATGCCGCAGGAATTGCGCGGCTGCAGCAAAGCGCCGCTTGCTAGAGAGGGGCGAGGGCGGTGATACTGCTACCGTTCGCCTTCGGCGACCGGGTCGGTTCTGCCGTGTTGCGGGAAATCGACCGGAGCGCCGACGGGGAGAGCCATGAACAGCGCGGAGCGGAAATGAAAGTCAATATCGAGATCGATTGTACACCGCTCGAGGCCCGGCAGTTTTTCGGACTTCCCGATCTTGGCCCGATGCAGGCCGCCGTGATGGACCGGCTGCAGCAGCAGATGACGAGCAACATCGACAAGCTCACGCCCGAAGCCATTATGCAGAGCTGGTTCACCTTCGATCCGCGGCTTGCCGAACGGTTCCAGGATCTGATGCTGACCATGACGGGGCTCGGCGGCAGCCGTTCGAACGACAAGAAGTCGGCCTGAATCGAGCCCTCGGCTCGCCTCGGGGTTTCCGGCATCAGCACGGAGCGGAGCGGGCGCCGCGTCGAGAAGCGAGGCCATTACATCGGCGCCATTACATCGGCGCATGGGCCTGCACCATGCGTGCGCTGGCGACCGGCGGCAAGCCGGCGATGACAGCTGAGGGGAGGAGCGATGACCGATTCGGCTTGGATGCCGCCGCTGCAATTCGCCACGACGAACGGCATTCGCATGGGCTATTACGAGGCCGGCCCTGCGTCCGATCGGCCGCCCTTGATCCTGTGTCACGGCTGGCCGGAGCTCGCATTTTCCTGGCGGCATCAGATCAGGGCGCTGGCGGAAGCCGGCATCCGCGTGATCGCGCCCGACCAGCGCGGCTATGGTGCGACCGATCGCCCGGAGGCGGTCGAGGCCTATGACCTCGAACAGCTCACGGCCGACCTGGTCGGCCTGCTCGATCATCTGAAGATCGACAAGGCGGTCTTCGTCGGCCACGATTGGGGCGGCTTCGTCGTCTGGCAAATGCCGCTGCGGCACCCGGACCGCGTCGCCGGCGTGGTCGGCATCAACACGCCGCATCTGCCGCGCGCGCCGGCCGATCCGATTGCGATCATGCGCAAGCGCTTCGGCGACATGATGTACATCGTGCAGTTCCAGGATCCGGCGCGCGAGCCGGATCGCATCTTTGCGAACCGGGTCGAGCAGACCTTCGATGCCTTCATGCGCAAGCCGTTGCCGCGTCACGATGCGCCGCCGACCGAGCCGCCCGCCGGCGGCATCGCCGCGCCGCCCTCGCTCAATCTGGCGTTCCCGCAGATGATTGCCGCCTATGATGCCGCCAAGGATACGCGGCAGCCGATCCTGTCGGAGGCGGAGAAGCGGGTGTTCGTCGAGACGTTCACGCGCACCGGCTTCACGGGCGGCATCAACTGGTACCGCAACATGACCCGCAACTGGCAGCGCTCGGAGGGACTCGACCATACGGTCCGCGTGCCGTCGCTGATGATCATGGCGGAGAACGATGCCGTGCTGCCGCCGTCGGCCGCGGACGGCATGGAGCGACTGGTGCCGGACCTGGAAAAGTATCTCGTCAAGGACAGCGGCCACTGGACCCAGCAGGAGCAGCCGGCGGAGGTCAGCGCCAAGCTGATCGAATGGCGGCGGCGGAGGTTTGGGTAGGGACGGGACGGCTCGCTGAGTGCCCGCGGTTCCGAGACCGCTGAGCACCGATCCTGAGCCGCGTACCGGTTCTAAGCCGCCTGCGCGTTTGCGCCGTGGGCGTGCTTGGCGATGGCGTCGATGATCTGCGGCCAGGTCGGGGTCGGGATGGCGTGGCCCATCTTCTCGATCATCAACAGCTTGGCATTCGGAATCGACTCCGCGGTGTCCGTGCCGGCGGCATGATGCACCAGCGGATCGACCTTGCCGTGGATCACGAGCGTGGGCGCCGTCACCTGATGCAGCCGCGGCTTGCGGCTGCCGGAGGCCAGGATCGCGCGGAGCTGGCGGCCGACACCGGCCGGATGGGGACCGCGGGCGAAGCAGCGTTCCGCCAGCACCACGTCGCGGGCCTCGTCCTCCGGAAACGAGCCGGCGCGCAGCACCTTCCAGGTCTTCTGGAAGCGTCGGACGTACTCGTCCTTGGTTTTCGGCGGCGGCGCCATCAGCAGCATCGCGACCTCGCGCGTCGGCGGCGGAAGCCGTGGATTGCCGGTCGTCGACATGATCGAGGTCAGCGAGCGGACGCGTTGCGGGAAGCTGAGCGCGATCTCCTGCGCGATCATGCCGCCCATCGAGGCGCCGACCAGATGCGCTGATTTGATGTCGAGCGCGTCCATCAGGCCGACCGTGTCCTTGGCCATGTCGATGAGCTTGTAGGGCGCCGCGACCGGGATGTTGAAGAAGCGCAGCTTGATCAGCTCGAACGGCGTCAGCCGGCGCCCGCCATGCATCTTGCTCGATTGGCCGATGTCGCGGTTGTCGAATCGGATGACGCGGAAGCCGCGGCTTGCGAGCTGTTCGCAGAACTCGTCGTACCAGATGATCATCTGGGCGCCGAGTCCCATGATCAACAGGAGAGGGGGCGCCGCCGGGTCGCCGAAGGCCTCGTAGCAGATGTCGATACCGTTGGCGCGGGTGATGTGCGGCGGCTGATGGGCGGTTGCAGTCACGTGATCCCTCTTTCAAGGCCAACGAGCCCTCTATGCCATGCTTCCGCGGACCGAGAGAAGCGGCCGCATGATCCTGCCGCATCGCAGCGAGGGCGTGCTATGATAGGTTGTACTCTGAGTCTTTGTGTGGCCTGAAGGAGCGTGCCGATGGTGAATAAATCCGGCGATCCGATCGCGTTCTGGCAACAGATGGTCGGCGAGATGCAGAAGAGCTTCACGGCCTTCACACGGCTGCGACCGATGGGCACGACGTCTCATCCATCCTCCGACGATTCCGCAACTGGTTCTGGAACCGGACAGAAGCCTATGGCCGATCTCATGGAAAACTACTTCGCCGGCATGAATGTGCCGAGCCGTGGTCAGCTCACCGCGTTGAATGATCGGCTGGCGTCGATCGAAAGCGAACTGGCCGAGACGCGGGCGCTGTTGAAGGAACTCCTGGCAGCAAAGGCGCCCGCAGTGGCTCCGCAGCTGGCGGCCGATGTTGGTCCGCAGTTGAATGAGATCAAGGGCTTGCTCGATACGCTTGTCGCCGCATCCAAAGTTCAGCCTCGCGCGCCGGTCGACCTCACGCCGGAGCTCAATGAGATCAAGGCCTTGCTGGACGGGCTTGTTGCCGCGTCCAAGGCGCCGCCAGAGCCGACCGCGCCTGCGGTTGATGTGACGCCTCAGCTCGGCGAGATCAGGGGCCTGCTTGACAAGCTCCTCAACGCCACGCGGCCCTCTGACACGGCACCGCTCGAAGCGGAGCTGCGCGAGATCCGGACGGCGCTGGACACGTTGCTGAAGGTGTCGCAGCCAGGCGAGGGCGAGCCCACAGCAACCGAGGTGGTTCCGAGAGCGTCGGAGCGGCCTGGCAAGTCGCGCAACAAGAAGCACGGCGGCGCCCCGGCCGGCCCGGGTGCGCGTCCAGGCAATGACGTGCCGTCCGGCAGCTGACCGGGCACTCCTCCCTCCCTTCTGCTTCCGGAATGGTGCATTGCAACATTAATGTTGCGATGCACCATTGTTGATGGTATAGTTGAGTTACTCCGGTTTCATGAGGGACGGAGCGAGCCCATAGCTCAGATGCATTGAGGATGGAGACAGTCATGAGCGAGACCAACACCGTGTTCGACACCGTCAAGGATGCCTTTGCGCCGGTGACCGACGCGTTCAAGAACCTGCAGACCATGGAAGTGCCGGAGTCGGCGCGCGAGTTCGTCAAGAAGACCGCGTCGACCGCCAAGGAGCGCGCCGCGGAGGCCCTGGCCGGCTCCGAGAAGGTGACCTCGGCGATCGAGACCGCCGTGTTCGACGGCGTGACTGAGGCCGGCAAGATCAGCCGCAACATCCAGCAGGCGCTCTACCAGGACACCGAAGCGTTCTTCGACGGCATCGATCGGCTGGCGTCCGCCAAGTCGCTCAGCGAAGCCGTTCAGATCCAGGGTGAACTGGCCCGTGCCCGCGGCGAGGCGCTCGTCGCCCGCGCCAAGTCGACCAGCGAGTATGTCGGCAAGCTCGTCACCGAGGGGGCCAAGCTCGCCCAGGAGAACATGGCCAAGGCCTACAACAAGACCGCCTGATCGCCTCCGGCGCGTCAGCCGATCGACCTCCAAGGCCCGCCTCTCGCGGGCCTTTTCTTTTGTGATCAGGCGAAACCGGCTAAAGCGGAGGCCATGCCGCAGCCGCTGTCTCGCATCGTCAACCAGCTCAAGAGCGAGCCGTCGCGCACCGGCTCGCTGATCATCACCGTGTTCGGCGACGCCATCGTGCCGCGCGGCGGCAGCGTCTGGCTCGGCAGCCTGCTCGCCTTCTTCGAGGGGCTGGCCATCGATGGCAGCGTGGTGCGCACGGCGATGTCGCGGCTGACGGCGGAGGGCTGGTTCGAGCGCAGCAAGAGCGGCCGCCACAGCTTCTATCGCCTGACCCGGCGCGGCGAGCAGACCTTTGCCGGCGCCACCCGGCACATCTACGACTCCCCGCCGGCCGAATGGAACGGCAGCTTCGAACTGCTCTTGCTCGGCAGTGCCGATGATCGCGAGCAGGCACGCACCGTGCTGCGCGACGCCGGGTTCGGCAGCCCGCTGCCCGGGGTGTTCGTGGCCCCCTCCAGCATCGCCGTCCCCGACGCCGTGGAAGGCGCGATCCGGCTGCAGGCCTCCGCCGGATCTGACATGGCGCGACGGCTGGTGGCAGAGAGCTGGGCGCTGGAGCGGACGGCGGAGGCCTACCGCAAGTTCAGCGCGTCTTTTGCCCCCCTCAAATCCAGCATCGAACGCGGCGAGGCGCTGTCGGACGGGCAGGCCTTCACCGCGAGGGTTCTGCTGATCCATCACTATCGCCGCATCGTGCTGCGCGATCCGCTGCTGCCGGCGGAGCTGCTGCCGGGGAACTGGCCGGGCCGGCAGGCCCGGGCGCTGTGTGGCGAGATCTACCGGCTGCTGCTGCCGGGCTCGGAGCGCTGGCTCGATGCGCATGCGATCAACGAAGCAGGGCCGCTGCCCGCCGCCGCTGCGGCGCTGCTGCGGCGGTTCGCCGACGTTGATGAGGCGCCCTGATATATTACAAAATTCGATTGCACGAATAAAATTCCGTTATATATTGGCGGCAACCTGGGAGGACGCCGCCGCATGTACACGCAGGCGCTTAATTCGCCCGAGGAGGGCAGCCTCGCCGAGGACGCCGTGCGCGCCTCGCGATTTCAGGCCCGTATCGATGCCGAGGAGCGCATCGAGCCGAACGACTGGATGCCGGCGGCCTATCGCAAAACGCTGGTCCGGCAGATCTCCCAGCACGCCCATTCCGAAATCGTCGGCATGCTGCCCGAGGGCAACTGGATCACGCGCGCGCCGAGCCTGCGCCGCAAGGCGGCGCTGCTCGCCAAGGTCCAGGACGAATGCGGCCATGGGCTGTATCTCTACGCCGCCGCCGAGACGCTGGGCGCCTCGCGCGAGGAACTGGTCGACGCGATGCTGGCCGGCAAGGCGAAGTACTCCTCGATCTTCAACTACCCGACCCTGACCTGGGCGGATATCGGCGTGATCGGCTGGCTGGTCGACGGCGCCGCGATCATGAACCAGATCCCGCTGTGCCGCTGCTCCTATGGCCCCTATGCCCGCGCGATGATCCGCGTCTGCAAGGAAGAGTCGTTCCACCAGCGCCAGGGCTACGAGATCATGCTGACCTTGTGCCGCGGCACGGCCGAGCAGAAGGCCATGGCACAGGACGCGCTGAACCGCTGGTGGTGGCCGGTGCTGATGATGTTCGGCCCGCCCGACCAGGCCAGCCAGCACAGCGACACGTCGACCAAATGGAAGATCAAGCGCTTCTCCAATGACGAGCTGCGCCAGAAGTTCATCGATGCCACCGTGCCGCAGGCGCAATATCTCGGGCTGACCATTCCTGATCCCGAGATGACGCAGGACGAGCAGGGCCACTGGCGGCACGGTCCGATCGACTGGAACGAGTTCAAGCAGGTGCTGGCCGGCAACGGCCCGTGCAACCGTGACCGGCTGGCGGCGCGCCGCAAGGCGCATGCCGACGGCGCCTGGGTGCGCGAGGCGGCGGCAGCCTATGCCGAGAAGCGCGCGCGCCGCCAGATGGCGCAAGCCGCCGAATAGGACAGGGGAGAGCGACATGGCGACGCCGAACACGCCGTTGTGGGAGGTCTTCATCCGCAGCCGCAACGGGCTCGCGCATAAGCATTGCGGTTCGCTGCATGCGCCTGATGCGACCATGGCGCTGCAGGCCGCGCGCGACCTCTACACCCGTCGTGGCGAGGGCCTGTCGATCTGGGTGGTGCCGTCGAGTGCGATCACCGCGTCGGACCCCGCTGACAAGGCCATGATGTTCGAGCCGGCGGAATCGAAGATCTATCGCCACCCGACATTCTATGAAGTGCCCGAGGAAGTCGGGCATATGTGATTGTGCGCGGCTGTCAGCCGTCGTCATTGCGAGCGCAGCGGCGCAATCCAGACTGCCTGCTCGGATGAATTCCTGGATTGCTTCGCTGCGCTCGCAATGACGGAGTCTGTGGCGGGCTTGATCGGATTACAGCTATGACCGCACCCTCGATCATCGTCTCGGAAACGCCGCTGGTGCTGTACACGCTGCGCCGGGCTGATGATGCGCTGATCCTGGGGCATCGGCTGTCCGAATGGTGTGGCCATGCCCCGATGCTCGAAGAGGACATGGCGCTGTCCAACATGGCGCTCGATCTGATCGGCCAGGCGCGTGAGCTGTATGGCTATGCGGCGAAGGTCGAGGGGCGCGGTAATGACGAGGACAAGCTCGCTTATCTGCGCGACGTCCGGCAGTACCGCAATCTCCTCTTGGTCGAGCGTCCCAACGGCGACTTCGCGCACACGATGGTGCGGCAGCTGTTCTACGCGGCGTTCGCCGATCTCTATTGGCGCGGCATGATGGGCTCGACGGATGCGACCCTGGCGGCGATCGCAGCCAAGTCGGAGAAGGAATCCGCCTATCATCTGCGCCATGCCAGCGAATGGGTGATCCGGCTTGGCGACGGCACCGATGAGAGCCACGCCCGCGCGCAGGTCGCGGTCGACGATCTCTGGGCCTATACTGGCGAGATGTTCGGCGCCGACGATGCTGAGCGCGGCCTGATCGATGCCGGTGTCGCGATCGATCCGACGATGCTGCTGCCGGAGTGGCTGTCGATCGTCTCGCATGTCGCGCGCGAGGCGACGCTGACCCTGCCGGAAAACGACTGGATGCAGCAGGGCGGCCGCGACGGCCGCCACAGCGAGCATCTCGGTCATCTGCTCAGCGAGCTGCAATATATGCAGCGCAGCTTCCCCGGTGCGACATGGTAGTCGCGGACCTCAGCCCTGCCGAACTGCGCCAGCGCGCCTGGGAGGCGGCTGCGTCGGTGGCCGATCCGGAAATTCCGGTGCTGACGATCGACGATCTCGGCGTGCTGCGCGAGGTCGAACTGGTCGGCGATCGCGTCGACGTCGCGATCACGCCAACCTATTCCGGCTGTCCGGCGATGAACATGATCGCCTTGGAAATCGAGCTCGCGCTGGAGCGCGCCGGTTTCCGTGAGGCCAGGGTGCGGACCGTGCTGTCGCCGGCCTGGACCACGGACTGGATGAGCGAAGAGGGACGCCGCAAGCTGCGCGACTACGGCATTGCCCCGCCGCAGTCATCAAGCGGCCGGCGCGCGCTGTTCGGCGTCGCCGAGGTGGCATGCCCGCAATGCGGCTCCGTCGACACCGAGCAACTCGCGGAGTTCGGCTCGACCTCCTGCAAGGCGCTGTGGCGTTGCAAATCGTGCCGCGAGCCGTTTGATTATTTCAAATGTCACTGATGCCACATCCGTCATCGCGAGCGCAGCGACGCGATCCAGGGCTGCGCGTGCAGCTCTGCATTGGTCCGTCGCTTTGCTCCTCGCAATGACGCGGGGATAGGATCGATGTCGACAACGCCACGCTTCCATCGTCTCGCCGTTCGTGACTTGCGCCGTGAGGCGCCTGATGCGGTGTCGTTGACCTTTGCCATTCCGAACGAGCTGGCGGCGGACTATCGCTTCGCGCCGGGGCAATATCTCACCCTGAAGACCATGCTCGGCGGCGAGGAGATCCGGCGCTCCTATTCCATCTGCTCGGGCCCTGACGACAACGAGATCCGCATCGCGGTAAAGCGCGTCGATGGCGGCGCGTTCTCCAGCTTCGTCACCGACGAATTGAAGCGCGGCGACGAGATCGACGTGATGACGCCGACCGGCCGTTTCGGCGTGGCGCTGCAGCCCGAGGCTGCGCGGACGCATGTCGGTTTTGCGGCGGGCTCGGGCATCACGCCGATTTTGTCGATCGTCAAGGCCGTGCTGGCGCGCGAGCCGCACAGCCGCTTCTTCCTGTTCTACGGCAACCGCACCACCGCCGGCATGCTGTTCCGCGAGCAACTCGAGGAGCTGAAGGATCGCTTCCTCGAGCGCTTCTCGGTGTTCCACGTCATCTCCGGCGAGGAGCAGGATCTGCCGATCCTGCACGGCCGGCTCGACGGCGAGAAGGTGCGCGTGCTGCTGCGCTCGCTGGTGCCGGCCGACAGCGTCGACCACGTCTTCATCTGCGGCCCCACCGGAATGAGCGAGGACATCGAGGTTGCCTGCCGCGCGCTGGGCATCGCCGACGAGCGCGTGCATATCGAGCGTTTCGTCTCCGGTGCTGGCGGCAAGCCGCGGCCGAAGATGGTCGTGCCCGACTCCGCGCCGCCGAAAGCGATTGCCGCCTTGATCATCGACGGCAAGCGCCGCGAGGTGCCGGTTGCCGACGGCGAAGCCATCCTCGACGCCGCGCTGCGCGCTGGTGTCGACCTGCCGTTCGCTTGCAAAGGCGGCATGTGCTCCACCTGCCGCGCGAAGCTGGTCGAAGGTAAAGCGGAGATGGAGCTGAACTACTCGCTGGAGCCGTGGGAGTTGCAGGCGGGATTTGTGCTGACATGCCAAGCGAGGCCGGTGACGGAGCGGGTGGTGGTGGACTACGATCATATGTGAGGAAGCACTTGTGATCGGGCCTCATGGTTCGAGACGCGCCGCGTACGAGAGTTTCGCCTAGCGTTGGCCCGATCGGCGCGGCGCTCCTCACCAAGAGGGTCCGGCTCCGATGCCGGCGCTGCACATTGGCCATGAGCAGCGTGCTCATGGAGAGGGGCTGCTTTGCCGCGCTCCGGTCCGCTATCCCGCCGGCCTTCTGTCCTTGATCCGCTTCGCCTTGCCGGCCGAGCGCTCCAGCGTATCGGGCGGGACCGCCTTCACCTTTGCCGTCACGCCGATCGTGTTCTTGATGTGGATCGAGATGCGTTCGGCGTGCGCGCCGAGGCCGGTTTCGTCCCAATGTTCGGGCCGGGATTCCGCGTAGATGGTCAGCTCGTCCATGCGGCCCTCGCGCGTGAGCTCGATCATGAAATGGCCGCCGCACCATTCGGTGGTGAGCAGGATTTCCTCGATCTGCGACGGGAACAGATTGACGCCGCGCAGGATGATCATGTCGTCGGAGCGGCCGGTGACCTTCTCCATCCGACGCATGCCCGGCCGCGCGGTGCCCGGTAGCAGCCGTGTCAGATCGCGGGTGCGATAGCGGATGACTGGGAAGGCCTCCTTGGTCAGCGAGGTGAACACCAATTCGCCCATCTCGCCGTCGGGCAGCACCTTGCCGGTGTCGGGATCGACAATCTCCGGATAGAAATGATCCTCCCAGATGTGCAAGCCGTCCTTGGTCTCCAGGCATTCCTGCGCCACGCCAGGGCCGATCACCTCGGACAGGCCGTAGATGTCGGTGGCGTCCATCGCGAAGGCGTCCTCGATTTCGGCGCGCATCGCGTTGGTCCAGGGCTCTGCGCCGAAGATGCCGATTTTGAGCGAGCTCTGCCGGGGATCCAGCCCCTGGCGCTTGAACTCGTCGAGGATCGCCAGCATGTAGCTCGGCGTCACCGTGATGATGTCGGGCCGGAAATCGTTGATCAGCTGCACCTGCCGCTCGGTCATGCCGCCGGAGATCGGCACCACGGTGCAGCCGAGTTCCTCGGCGCCGTAATGGACGCCAAGCCCGCCGGTGAACAGGCCGTAGCCATAGGCATTGTGAATGATCATGCCGCTGCGGCCGCCGGCGGCGCGGATCGAGCGTGCCATCACGTGAGACCAGGTCGCGATGTCGTTTCGGGTGTAGCCGACCACGATCGGTTTGCCGGTGGTGCCCGAGGAGGCATGCACCCGCACCAATTGCTCGCGCGGCACGGCGAACATGTTGAACGGATAATTGTCGCGCAGGTCGGTCTTCACCGTGAACGGAAATTTGGCGAGATCGGCGAGCTCGCGGAAATCCGACGGATGAACGCCGGCCGTGTCGAAGGCGCGGCGGTAATGCGCGACGTTGTCATAGGCGTGCTTCAGCGACCAGGCGAGGCGTTTTGTCTGCAGCGCCATGATCTCGTCGCGCGAGGCGCGCTCGGTGGCGTCCATGTCGGGCACGTAGCTGCCGGCCGATTGATGCTTGGGCGATGTCATGGCGTCGGATCCTCCGGCAGGGGGCGGGGCGAAAGGAAGCTGCTTCAGGTCGCGTTGGCTGTACCGGATGGCACCAGCGCGCCACCGATGCTGCGCGAATGGCCGCGGAATTCAGCAATCACGGTGCCGGCCGCGGTCACGCGGACGTCGTAAATGCCGGAGCGGCCGCTGCGCGAGATCTCGCTCGCGCTTGCCGTCAGGACATCGCCGAGCTTGCCCGGCCGGATGAAGCTGATGCTGCCCTGCGCGGCAACGGTGCGGTCATTGTGCGAGTTGCAGGCGAAGGCGAAGGCGGAGTCGGCGAGCGTGAAGATGAAGCCGCCATGGGCGATACCATGGCCGTTCACCATGTGCGGCTGGATCGTCATCTGCAAGGTGGCGCGTCCCGGGCCGATGTCGATGATCTGCATGCCAAGCCCCTGGCTGGCGCGATCGTCCTGCCACATCGCGTCGGCGCAGGCGCGGGCGAGCGCGTCAGGGGAGAGCGTCGCGGCGTCGCTCATCGCCACGGCTCCCGGACTTCAAAGGCCGGTTTCCCCCTCAAAAGGCGTGCTGGTGAAACCACGGCGTTCTCTCCCGCTGATGCTTGTTGGAACAAGCATTCTCATCTAGTTAGGGCCGACATCGTGGCAAAGTTTCCGTGCGCGTCAAGCGAAAGCGGTGCCCGCGTGTCGCCGCCCGTCAATCGCAACCAGAGGGAATTTGACCCGTGCCCGAAGCTGCCAACCTCGCCGTGCTCGCCGGTCTCCTGATCGGCGTGATCTATGGCGTGGTCGGTCTCGTCAGCGGCTTCTGCATGATGAGCAGCCTGCGCGGCTGGTGGGCCGACGGCGACGATCGTCTGGTACGAACTTACGCGCTGGCGATGGGGATCGCCATTCTGGCCACCCAGCTTCTCGCGGCCAATGGTGTCGTCGATCTCGGCAAGTCGATCTATCTGCAGCCGACATTCTCGCTGCCGCTGATGCTCGCAGGTGGCGTGCTGTTCGGCTATGGCATGGTGCTCGCCAATGGCTGCGGCTCGCGCGCGCTGGTGCTGCTCGGCCGCGGCAATCTGCGCTCGTTTGTCGTCGTCATGGTGCTGGCGATCGCGGCCGAGATGACGTTGAAGGGTCTGATCGCACCGTTGCGTATCGCGCTGATGCAGGGCTCGCAGACCACGGCGACCGTGACCTCTCTGCCGGCGTTGCTGTCGATTGGCGGCCTGCATGGCGTACCGGCACGGCTGTTGCCGGCGCTCGTGCTCGGTGGCGGCTTGATGATCTTTGCCTTCGCGCATGCACCATTCCGGCGCACGCCCGGGCAGATGCTCGCGGGGCTTATCGTCGGCCTGCTGATCGCGGCGGGCTGGTTTGCGACCGGTCATCTCGGTGCCGACGATTTCAACCCGGTGCCGGTGGCGTCGCTGACCTTTGTCGCGCCGATCGCCGATGGCCTGCAATATGTGATGCTATCGACCGGCTCGACGGTGAATTTCGGCATCGTGACAGTGGCGGGTGTGCTCCTCGGCAGCCTCCTGACGGCCGTCGCCACGCGCCGCTTCAAGCTCGAAGGTTTTCACTCGCCGCAGCACATGCTGCGCTCGGCCGGCGGCGCCGCGCTGATGGGGATCGGCGGCGTGATGGCGCTGGGCTGCTCGGTCGGACAGGGGCTCACAGGCCTGTCGACCCTGGCCTTGCCGTCGTTCGTGGCCATTGCCGGGATCATGATCGGCGCGGCCATGGGCCTGCGCGGCGGCTTGCGCGTGCGGCCGTTGCAGGTCGAGCCGAAGGCGGGGCTTTATTAGGTCTCGACGCCTTTGGCTTGAATGAGATGCTGGCCGCTCATTCACCTCCCCCACCGGGGAGAGGTGGACGTCCCTGGACGCGCGACCTCGATCAAGTCGGGTCGCACGTTGTTCACTCCGTGGCACGCGTGACGATGCGGATCTCCGATGTCAGTGTCCGGTGCACCGGGCATTTGTCGGCGATCTCCATCAGCTTCCTGCGCTGCTCGTCGTCGAGCGCACCGTCGAGGTGGATCTCGCGCTCGAGCTGATCGATCAGCCCGACCTTGGTCTCGCACTCGGCGCAGTCCTCCGCATGGATTTTGCTGTGACGCAGGGTGACGGTGATGCGTTCGAGCGGCAGGACTTTGCGATCGGCATAGAGCCGCAGCGTCATCGAGGTGCAGGCGCCGAGCGCGGCGAGCAGCAGGTCGTAGGGGCCGGGGCCGGAATCCTGGCCGCCGACGGAGAGCGGCTCGTCGGCGGTGAGATGATGCGGGCCGAGCGCGATGCTTTGCTGCAGCTTGCTCGACCGGGTCTCGCGCACCACCACATCGCGCGGTCCGTCCTTGGCGGCCGGCTCCGCGGCCGCCGGCGCGACATAGCGGCCGGCCCAGCTTGCGATCACCTCGGCGATATGGGCGGCGTCGGTCTTGCTGCTGATGAGATGATCGGCATGATCGAGCGAGATGAAGCTTTTCGGATGCTTGGCGGCGACGAAGATGTGGGTGGCGTTGTCGATCCCGACCGTGTCGTCGACGGGCGAGTGCATCACCAGCAGCGCCTTGTGCAGATGCCTAACCTTGTCGAGCAGGCGCTGCTCGGCGATGTCGTCGAGGAACGAACTGCTGATGCGGAACGGGCGGCCCGCGAGCGAGACCTCGGCCGTGCCGTCGCGGCGGATCGCGGCGAGACGGTCCTTGAACATCGCGGTGACATGGGCGGGATCTGAGGGCGCCGCGATCGTCACCACGGCTTTCGCGTCCGGAATGTCGGCCGCCGCGGCCAGCACCGCGGCGCCGCCGAGGCTGTGGCCGATCAGGATGGCGGGCGCCTGTCGCGCTTTGCGCAAATGATCGGCGGCGCGGACGAGGTCGGCGATGTTGGAGGAGAATGTCGTGTTGGCGAAGTCGCCTTCGCTGGAGCCGAGGCCGGTGAAGTCGAACCTGAGCACCGCGATGCCATGGGCCGTCAGCGCCATCGCGATGCGGCGCGCCGCATGCGTGTCCTTGCCGCAGGAGAAGCAATGCGCGAACAGCGCATAGGCGCGCGGCGCGCCGTCAGGAAGGTCGAGCGCTGCGGACAGTCTGTCGCCGCCTGCGCCTTCGAATTGGAAACGTTCGGTGGGCATGATGTGGGTCCCCAATCGCTACGTCCGCTGGCGGCAATGACGCCGCACCGTCTGGCATCAGGATACACCAGATAGCGTCTGTACGCAGGTATGATGGCGCATTCTCGCGGCCTGCTCGGCCCGAGCTTTGCGGTTATTGGCCCCTCTGACATCGAGAGGGCGCAGGGAAGGTCGGGAGCCTGCCGCCCCCACGGTCCGCCTGCGAAAAAAATGCAGGCGGCAGAACCACAGGTTTGGCTGAGGACATCTGTATGCGATTGGACGGAGGTCAGCCCGGACCCGCAATAGCTCTCGGGAGCAAGCCACGATCACTCCCGCGGCGGCAACAGCTCGATCTCCTGTTCACCGTGCCGGATCGCCGTCGGCAGGTCTTGCGCGACAAGATCGGAAATCCATCGGACGAGCGCGGGAAGGGCTTCGTCCTTCGCCTGCCGGCGAAGTGGGGGCAAGTCCCGCTCGTGCGCGGTGCCGACTTTGATGTTGAGACGCTCATAAGGAATGTCGCCGTCCGGAGGCCGATATCGTGCATCGAACAGACGCCTGCCGTGGCTGCGAACGAGGTGGACGCGAATGCCGCCGAGATCTCTTGCGGTCAGTGCGGCGAGGATGACGGACGGCTTCAGAAGATACCCATAGCCCTTCGGTATCTTGCCCGTCTCTGAGGTGAACTCCATGGTTGATCTTCTCTGTCACGCTCGGATACGACCATAACCGTGTTGGACCCCAGCTCAGAAGCTCATAGAAACTCAGTCCGTAGCAACCACTGAGATCATCAGCACGCGGGTCATGGCTGCGCCCTCTCCCCTTGCGGGAGAGGGCATGGAGGACAGAGCCGCAAGCTCCCTTGGGGGAGGGGGATGTCGCCACGAGCGCTGTCCGCCGAGAGCGACCCCTCACCCAACCGAGTGCCTGGATAGGCCGGAGATGCCCTCTTCCGCAAGGGGAGAGGGCGCTGTATCGCGCAGTCGCTCTTGGACCTTTGCAACGAACTCGATTGATACGGGAGCAAAGCGAAGCGTGCCCACCCTTCTTTGCTTTTCGGCGAAAGACGGTGGGCACGACGCTCCGCGTCTTTGCCCAACCTGCGACTGCGTTGGCTTGGCGTTGAGCGAAGCCGGTCAGTCCGAATAGCGCTGCTCGGCCCAGGGATCTCCGCGGTTGTGATAGCCGCGCACTTCCCAATAGCCGGGGGCATCGTGATCGAGGAATTCGATCGCCTTCAGCCATTTCGCGCTCTTCCAGAAATACAGATGCGGCACGACGACGCGCACCGGGCCACGCATGCTCCTGCGTCAACGGCGCGCCGGACCAGCTGTGCGCGAGCAGCGCATCCTCAGCAGCGAAATCCGCCAGTGCCAGATTGGTCGTGTAGCCGTCATAGGAATGCAGCACGACGAAGTCCGCCGTGTCGCGCGGCCGGCAGGCGGCGAGCAGATCGCGCGTCGCCAGCCCCTCCCATTGATTGTCGTAGCGCGACCAGGTCGTCACGCAATGGATGTCGGAGACGAACTGGCGCTGCTCCTGGGCCAGGAAGGTCGGCATGTCCCAGAACAGCGGATTTTCGACCGCGCCATAGACGTCGAGCCGCCAGCGCTCTGATGTGACCGACGGCGTCAGGCCGAGGTCCAGCACCGGCCAGTCACGGGTCAGATGCTGACCCGGCGGCAGGCGCTGGTCCTCAGGCCGCGCGATGCGGCCAGTCAGGAACTTGCCCTCGCGCGCCCAGCGTTCCTTGCTGCGGGTCAGCTTGTTCTCGGGCGGCAGCCCGGACTCGTCAGCCATCTCAGCACCTCGTCGGTTCGTGCGGGCTCATTCGTGCAGGCTTATTCGTGCCTGTGCATCGCGGACGCATGCTTGGTGTCGCGCATGGTCGCATAGATGAGCAAAGACAGGAAGATCACGCCCGAGAGATAATAATAGAACCAGGTCTCATGCCCAATGCTTTTGAAGTAGAGCGCGATCGCCGGCGCGGTGCCGCCGAACAGCGACACGGTGATCGCGTAGGGCAGGCCGACGCCCAGCGCGCGCACATTGGTCGGGAATAGCTCCGCCTTGACGACCGCGTTGATCGACGTATAGCCGGCCGTGAAGATCCAGGCGCCGCAGATCAGCAGGAACGCCATGAATGGCTCCTTGGTGGCCTTCAGCGCGGTCAGGATCGGGATCGTTGCCAAGGTGCCGACGACGCCGAAGAAGATCAACAGCGGCTTGCGGCCGATACGGTCGGAGATCGCGCCATAGACCGGCTGCAGCACGCAGGCGAACAGCAGCGAGCCGAAGATCACCATGGTTGTCTGATCCTCGGTGAGGCCGACCGACAGCTTCACGAAGGTCTGCATATAGGTCGTGAAGGTGTAGAACGCGGCGGTGCCGCCGGCGGTGAGGCCGACGACCAGCAAGAGCTCGCGCGGATATCTGAACAGCGCGGCGATCGAGCCGGACGGGCCGACTGTCTTCTTGGCCTCCACGAAGGCTTCGGTCTCGTGCAGATTCCGCCGCATCACCGCGACGAAGATCGCGAGGCCGGCGCCGATAAGGAAGGGGATGCGCCAGCCCCAGGCCTTCAGCTCATCGGTCGTCAGAAACACTTTCTGCAGCAGGAGGAGCACGATGATCGCGGTGAGCTGGCCGCCGATCAGCGTGACATATTGGAAGCTCGAATAGAAGCCGCGGTGCTTGGCGTCGGCGACCTCGGACAGATAGGTGGCGCTGGCGCCATACTCACCGCCGAGGCTCAGGCCCTCGATCACGCGGGCAAGCGCCAGGATGATCGGTGCGGCGATCCCGATCGTGGCATAGGTCGGCGTCACCGCGATGATCAGCGAGCCGAAGCACATGCAGAGCACGGAGACCGTCAGCGACAGCCGCCGGCCATAATGGTCGGCGATATAGCCGAACAACCAGCCGCCGAGCGGGCGCATCAGGAAGGTGGCGGCGAACACCACGGCGGCGTTCAACTGCTCGACGACCGGGTCTTTTGACGGGAAGAACGCCGGCGCGAAATACAGCGCAAACGCGGTGTAGGCGTAGAAGTCGTACCATTCGACCAGGTTACCGGCCGAGCCGATCAGGATAGCCTTGATGCGACGCTCGACGTCGGTGAACGTCGTGGCTTCGGTGGCAGGCTCGATCGCCTGGTCTGTCATATCCGGTCTCCGGGCAAGCATGATTTGCGGCCCTTCTACGGGAGCCGGCGGTATTGCCAATATGGAGAAAGGGCAGGGGTCCCATGTTCAAGGACGTGGGGAACCGGCAACGTCCGGGCCTCGCCCTTCGAGACGCCCGCCTTCGGCGGGCTCCTCAGGGTGAGGGGGGAGAGTCGTTGCGAGAACAGCGCGAAACGCAGGGGGCGCCGCCGGTCGCGCGACTCTCTCTACGGGCGCTGCTTACTGCAATCCGCAGCGTCGACGTCGAACTCGAACCTCTCCATGAACACGCCTCTCGGCGTGTTCATGGTCCGGTGTGCAGTGCCTCGGCTTTTGTCCCTCATGGTGAGGAGCGCCGAAGGCGCGTCTCGAACCATGAGGCCACCGTCCGGGCCTCACCCTTCGAGACGCCGCTGCGCGGCTCCTCAGGGTGAGGGGAAGGTTCATCACTTCGGCGCGCGTGGATCGATCGGCGTGGAGGCCGCAACACCGAGAATGTCCTCCAGCACCTTGGCGCCGGCGAGCAGTTGGGCATCGGCGCGCGGCGCCGCGATCACCTGCAGGCCGACCGGAAGCCCCGACGCGGTGAAGCCGCAGGGCAACGACAGCGCCGGACAGCAGGCCAGCGTGATCGCGTAGACGATGCCGAGCCATTGCACGTAGTTGTCGAATTTGTGCCCGGCGCATTCGGCGACGTAGCGGTTCTCGACCGGGAAGGGCGGCACGATGGTCGCAGGCGCCAGCAGCAGATCATAGGTCTCGAAGAACTTCACCGCGCGCGCCGTGATCGCGACGCGCTGCGCCTCGGCGCGCGCGATCTGCGCCACCGTGAGCTTCAGCCCTTCCTCGATGTTCCAGATCACCTCGGGCTTCAACAGGTCACGCTTGGTGCGCAATAGCTCGGCCTTGCTCATCGCGAAGTCGAGCGCGCGCAGCACGTGGAAGCATTCATGCGCCTCGCTGAAATCGGGATGCGCCTCCTCGACGATCACGCCGAGTTCAGTGAAGCGCTGCGCCGCCTTGCGGGTGACCGCGGCGACTTCGGGGTCGACCGGCGTGATCCCAAGATCGGGCGAGTAGGCGACGCGCACCGGCCTCTTGCCGGAGCGGGCCGCGGCCAGGAACGAGGTCGTGGGCGAGGGCAGCGAGATCGGGTCGGCGGCGTACTCGCCGCTCATCGCGTCGAGCAGCAGCGCGAGGTCCTCGACATTGCGGGCCATCGGACCCTGGACGCCGAGATTGCGGTCGACGGCGACAGCCGGCGTATGCGCGACGCGGCCGAAGCTCGGGCGCAGGCCGACGATGCCGCAGAAGCTCGCGGGATTCCGCAGCGAGCCGCCCATGTCCGAGCCGTGCGCCAGCCACGCCATGCCGGTCGCGAGCGCGACCGCGGCGCCGCCCGAGGAGCCCGCCGCCGAGCGGGACGTGTCCCAGGGATTGCGCGTCGCGCCGAACACTTCGTTGAAGGTGTTGGCGCCGGCGCCGAATTCCGGCGTGTTCGACTTGGCGTAGATCACGCCGCCATTGGCTTCGAGATGCGTCACCAGGAGATCGGACTGTTCCGGAATCCGGTCCTTGAAGATCGGCGAGCCCTGCGTCGTCAGCACGCCCTGAACATCGGTGAGATCCTTGATCGGAACGGGAAGCCCGGCGAGCACCCCGCGCTCGGCGACCGGCTTCTGCATCAGCGCCTTGGCGTGAGCGCGGGCGCGGTCGAAGCAGAGGGTCGGAAGCGCGTTGACCTTGTCGTCGACAGCTGTGATGCGGGCTTCCAGCGCGTCGAGGCAATCGAGCGGCGTGATGACGCCGGCCTTCAACTTGTCGACGACGGCGCAGGCGGTCTCACGGATCAATCCCTGGTCGGCCAAAGTGCAGTTCTCCTGATTGGAAGCGTCCCGGCGAAAGCTGGTAGATCACGTTTCGGTCGGCGTGGAAAGGTTGCGGCGATCAACCCCACCCTGCGCTGATGCCGCCATCGACGGTATAGATCACGCCCGACGTGTAGCCGGCACGGTCGGATGCCAGGAAGGCCATCAGGTCGGCGATCTCCCTGACATGCGCGGGGCGGCCGAGCGGCAGGCCCTTCTGGAATTCCGTGTAGCGGCTCTCGTCACCGAATTGCTGTCGCGCGCGGGTCTTCAGCAGGGTGACGTGGCGGTCGGTGCCCACCGGCCCCGGATTGATGCCGACGACGCGGATGTTGTCGGCGAGGCTCTTGGAGCCGAGCGCCCTGGTGAACGCCATCAGCGCCGCATTGCCGGCGCTGCCGCAGATGTAGTTGGCGTCGAACTTCTCGCCGGCCGCGCCGATGTCGTTGATGATCACGCCCGATCCGCGTGCCTTCATCTGTGCGTAGACCAGCCTGGTGAGGTTGATGAAGCCGAACACCTTCAAGTCCCAGGCGTGCCGCCAGGTCGTCTCGTCGATCTTGTCGATCGGCCCGCTCGGAATGTCGCCCGCATTGTTGACGAGGATGTCGATGTCGGCGGCCTCTTGGGCCAGCCGGGTGACGTCCTCGGATTTGCGCAGATCCACCACATGCGCCGCCGCATCGATCTGATGCTTCGACCTGAGCTGCTCGACCAGCGCGGAGAGCCGGTCGGCGCTGCGCGCCGCGAGGCGGACGTGGCAGCCTTCCTCGGCGAACACTTCCGCTGCTGCGGCGCCGATGCCCTTGGAGGCGCCGGTGATGAGAACGCGCTTGCCGCGCAGATGAAGATCCATGGAGGTTCTCGCTGAAGGGGAGGAGACCCGATTGTCGGGCGCGTCAGCCATGCGGTCAATCTTGCACCGCAGCGTTGCGTCGGTCCTCCATTTGGTCCATTCAGGCGATCGACCATTTGAGCCGGGACAGCCGGCGCCCCATCTGAGGATCCGCTCGATGAGCAAGAAGCCCTATCGCATCGCAGTCATCCCCGGCGACGGCATCGGCAAGGAGGTCATGCCCGAGGGGCTGCGCGTGATCGAGGCCGCGGCCAAGAAGCATGGCGTCGCCGTGCAGTTCGATCATTTCGACTTCTCGAGCTACGATTATTACGAGAAGCACGGCCAGATGATGCCGGACGACTGGAAGGCGCAGATCGGCAGCCATGACGCGATCTATTTCGGCGCCGTCGGCTGGCCGGCCAAGATCGCCGACCATGTCTCGCTGTGGGGCTCGCTGATCAAGTTCCGCCGCGAGTTCGACCAATACGTCAATTTGCGGCCTGTGCGGCTGATGCCCGGCGTCCCGTCCCCACTGGCGGGCCGCAAGCCGGGCGACATCGATTTCTGGGTGGTGCGCGAGAACACCGAAGGCGAGTATTCGTCCGTCGGCGGCCGCATGTTTCCGGACACCGACCGCGAATTCGTCACCCAGCAGACGGTGATGACGCGCACCGGCGTCGATCGTATCCTGAAGTTCGCGTTCGAGCTGGCGCAGTCCCGGCCAAAGAAGCACCTGACGTCGGCGACCAAGTCGAACGGCATCTCGATCACGATGCCGTATTGGGACGAGCGGGTCGAGGCGATGGCCAAGAACTATCCGGGCGTGAAGTGGGACAAGTACCACATCGACATCCTCACCGCGAATTTCGTGCTGCATCCGGATTGGTTTGATGTCGTGGTCGGGTCCAACCTGTTCGGCGACATCCTGTCCGATCTCGGCCCCGCCTGCACCGGTACTATCGGCATCGCGCCCTCGGGCAATATCAACCCCGAGCGCAATTTCCCGTCGGTGTTCGAGCCGGTGCACGGCTCCGCGCCCGACATCGCCGGGCAGGGCATCGCCAACCCGATCGGCATGATCTGGTCGGGCGCGATGATGCTGGAGCATCTGGGCGAGAAGACCGCGGCGCAGGCGATCGTCGGCGCGATCGAGCGCACCTTGGCCGAGCGGACGTTGCGCACGCGCGACCTCGGCGGCAATGCGGACACCGAGGCGTGCGGCAAGGCCGTCGCGGAGATGGTGGATTAGGAACGACGGTGTGTTGTCGCCCCGGCGAACGCGGGGGCCCATAACCACCGGCAGACATTTTTCGCACCGGTATCGACCACCGTCTGCTCTCGTGACATCACGCGGTATGGGTCCCGGCATTCGCCGGGACGACAGGGGTGGTTTAGGCGACAGCTCGGACAACGGCGTCATTGCCAGGAGCGCAGCGACGAAGCAATCCAGGGCCGTCGCGAGACTCTGGATTGCTTCGCTTCGCTCGCAATGACGAAGGGGAGGGTTGTTAGGTGCGCGCCACCCTTCGGCAATGCTCCCACGCTGCGTGGATCAGGTTCTCGCTCGCCTCCGGCGTCCGGAACGCGGAATGCGCCGACAGCGTCACGTTCGGGATTGTCGTCAGGACGTGATTGGCCGGCAGTGGCTCGGTGTTGAAGACGTCCAGGCCGGCGTGGCGGATGTGGCCGGAGCGCAGCGCGTCGATCATCGCGGCCTCGTCGACGATGGCGGCGCGGGCGGTGTTGACGAAGATCACGCCCTTGCGCATCTGCGCGATGCGCTGGCGCGACAGGAAGCCGCGGGTCTCGTCGTTGAGCAGCAGATGCAGCGAGACGACGTGGCTCTCTTTCAGCAACGTGTCGAGATCGGTGAACGCCACGCCAGGATGGCTCTTCGGCGAGCGGTTCCAGGCGATCACCTTCATGCCGCTGCCGGACGCGATGCGCGCCACCTCGGCGGCGATGCCGCCGAAGCCGATCAGGCCGAGCGTCTTGCCGGTCAGCTGCATGCCGTCGTCACGCAGCCAATTGCCGGCGCGCATCTCGCGATCCATCTGCGCGATGCCGCGGGCCGCGGCCCACATCAGCGCAATGGCGGCTTCGGCCACGGCGGTGTCGCCATAGCCCTTGATCAGGTGGACGGTGATGCCGAGCTCGGCGAGCTCCTCCGGGTTCATGTAGCTGCGCGCGCCGGTGCCGAGAAACACGACGTGCTTGAGACCCTTGCACTGCTTGGCGACATCCGTCGGCAGCGCGGTGTGATCGACCACGCCGATCTCGGCGCCGTCGAGAATGGCCGGCCAGTCCTCCGGCTTGATGTCCGGGTTGAGATGCACGCGCATCTCGGGATCGCCGGGTTGGCGCTGCCGCTCGAAGATCTCGGCAAGCGACGAGTTGGCGTCGATGAAAACTCCGCGCACGGATACCTCCTGATGAGCCCCTATTGGACCATGCGGGGCAGGGCGATTGGATGTGGTTTAGCCTGAAGCGTCTCGGGCCTCATGGTTCGAGACGCGCCTTCGGCGCTCCTCACCATGAGGGGAAACTCTTTCACCGCACACTTTCCCCTCATCCTGAGGAGCCGCGCAGCGGCGTCTCGAAGGATGAGGCCCCAAAAGAATGCGGCCACAATCGTCAGCCCATCACGACGCCACGCCGGCCAGCGACAGCACCGTGTGCAGCAGCACGTTGGCGCCGGCGGCGCAGTCGGACTGGGTCGCATCCTCCAGCTCGTTGTGGCTGATGCCGTCCTTGCAGGGGACGAACACCATCGCCGCCGGCATGATGGTGTTCAGATTGCAGGCGTCGTGGCCGGCGCCCGAGGTGATGCGGCGGTGCGCGTAGCCGAGCGCGCCGGCGGCGCGCTCGACGGCGTCGACCAGCTTGGGGTCGAAATGCGTCGGCGGCTTGCGCCAGACCTGATCGATCGCGATCTCGACCTTCCGCTTCTTCGCAATTTCGCTCGCCGCCGCGCGCAGGCTGGCGTCGAGCGCTTCAAGCGTGTCGGCATTGGCGCTGCGGCAGTCGATGGTGAAGGCGATCTCGCCGGGGATGACGTTGCGCGAGGGATTGGCGATCACGGCCTCGCCGATCGTCGCCACCGCATTCGGCCCGAGCTTGAGCGCGATCTGCTCCAAAGTGAGCGCGAATTCGGACAGTGCCAGCAGCGCGTCGCGGCGCAGCGGCATCGGCGTCGAGCCGGCATGGCTCTCGAAGCCGGTGACCTTGCCGTCATACCAGAACACGCCCTGGCCGTGATCGACCACGCCGATGGTCTTGTTCTCGGCCTCCAGGATCGGGCCCTGCTCGATATGCAGCTCGACGAAGCCGGAGAATTTCTGCGTGCCGACCTTGCTCTCGCCGCGATAGCCGATGCCGTCCAGCGCCTCGCCGACCGTGACGCCGTCCGCATCCTTGCGCGACAGGATGTCCTCGACAGTGAAGTCGCCGACATAGGCCGCGGACGCCATCATCGCCGGTGCGAAGCGCGAGCCTTCCTCATTGGTCCAGTTGACGATGCACAGCGGCGCGTCGGTCTCGATGCCGGCATCGTTCAGCGTGCGGATCACCTCGAGCGCGCCGAGCGTTCCCAGGATGCCATCGAACTTGCCGCCGGTCGGCTGGGTGTCGAGATGCGAGCCGAGCCCGACCGGCGGCTTCGACATGTCGCGTCCCTTGCGTAAGCCGAACATCGAGCCGAGCGTGTCGACGTGAACCTCGAGCCCCGCGTCCTCGCAGGCTTTGCGGAACCAGTCGCGGACCTGCCTGTCCTCCTGGCTCAGGGTCAGCCGGCGTACGCCGCCCTTCGGCGTGGCACCGAACTTGGCGGTCTCGTGGATACTGTCCCAGAGGCGGGCGGAATCGATCTGCAGATTGGTGACGGCGCGGCTCATGCTTGAATTTCCTGTACTCCGGCATCCTGTCCATCGCGCGCCGCGACGATCCCGTCAACCGATGCGGCCGGATGGCTGGCCGTCTGCGCCGTCCTGGCTGCGAGCTCGGCAACGCGCTCGATCGCGACCATCTCGGGCGACGACAGCCAGCTTGCGGTGAAGGTCAGCGGCGGAATCCGCAGATCCGTTTTTAGCTCCTGCAAGCGTCCGCTCTCGATCTCGTTGGCGACGATCGCTGCGGGAATCACGGCGACACCGAGGCCCTCGATTGCCATGTGGATGACGGTCGCCAGCGAGGCGCTGGCGTGCAGCCGCATCGGCGGCAAATGCGGCCGGTTGAACAGAGAGCGCACATTGTCATAGGGCTGGGTGTTGCGCGGGAAGGTGATGATCGGAAACCGTGCCATCTGCTCGGCCGTGACGAGGCCCTTGCCGAAGCCCAAGGCAGGGCTGGCCAGGAAGCTGATCGGGTAATCGCACAGCACCCGGCTGCGGATGCCCGACTCCGAGGGCGCCCCCAATGCGAAGGCGAGCTCGATCTCCTGCGCCAGCAGGCGCGCGTGCAGATTGGGCGTGACGTCGACCTCGATCTCCAGCGAGAGATTGGGATAGTTCTCGTTGACGCTCTTGATCAGCCGCGGCAGCCAGTCATGCACGATGGTCTCGGCCACGCCGAGTCGGAGAACGCCGCGCATCGCCGAGCGGTCGCCGACTTCGGCCAGCATCTCCGCACGCAGGCCGATCAGCTTCTCGGCATAGACCAGCATCTGCCGTCCGCTCGCGGTGGGCGAGGCCACGCGGTGATCGCGGTTGAGCAGCTTGACGCCGAGCTCGCGCTCGAGCTGGGCGATGCGCTGGGAGATCGCGGGCTGGGTGGTATTGAGGCGCTGCGCCGCGCCGCGGAAGCTGCCCAGCTTCACCACCCAGAGAAATGTCTCGATGGAACGGAAATCCAACATCGGCCCCGCCTCGGATCAATTTGTTTTATCGATCCTGATTAAAAACGAAGATTAGACTTTATAGCATGGCTGATGTTGAGTGAGTTTGTCGAGATATTAGGCAAATGGCTCAAATGACTGTTTCCGCGGCAGTGCAGCAACAGGCCGGCGAGGCCGGGCTTCTCCCCAGCCACCAGGCCCGCTTGGACTATCGCACCGGCAAGGGCTGGAGCACGGCGGGGGTCGCCAACGGCTTCGTGCAGGGTAATCTGGCGATTATCCCCGAGCAGTATGCCGGCGCCTTCCACCGCTTCTGCCAGCTCAATCCCAAGCCGTGCCCGATCATCGGCATGTCCGATCCGGGCAATCCTTTCATTCCGGCGCTCGGCGCTGATCTCGACATCCGTACCGACGTGCCGCGTTATCGCGTCTGGCGTGACGGCGAGATGGTGGAGGAGCCGACCGATCTGCTGGCGCATTGGCGTGACGATCTCGTCACCTTCGTGCTCGGCTGCTCTTTCTCTTTTGAAGAAGCGCTGATGGCCGACGGCCTGCCGATCCGCCACATCGAGCAGGGCTGCCGCGTGCCGATGTACCGCACCAACATCGCCTGCACGCCGTCTGGGCCGTTCGCCGGACCCATGGTGGTATCGATGCGCCCGTTCAAGCCGGCGCAGGCGATCCGCGCGGTGCAGATCACGACGCGTTTTCCCGCCGTGCACGGCGCGCCGGTGCATCTCGGCCATCCCGAGCAGATCGGGATCGTCGATATCAACAAGCCGGATTATGGTGATCCGGTGCCGGTCGCGGCGGATGAAATCCCTGTATTCTGGGCCTGCGGGGTGACGCCGCAGGCGGTCATATCAGCGGCCAGGCTGCCCTTCGCCATCACCCACGCACCGGGGCTGATGCTGATCACCGATCTCAAGAACAAGGATCTCGCCGTCCTCTAATCAGGCAGCTATGCCTCCTTTTGAGCTTTCACGCCGACCTCAACTCTTCATCGACGCGCTTTTATCAGAGGATCTTGCCATGACCATCACGCGCCGTAACGTCCTGCTTGGAGCCACCGCTGCCGCCGCGCTCGGGCCGATTGCTGCCCGTGCCCAGACGTCCGAGGTGAAGATTGGCGTCATCTATCCGTTCTCCGGTGCCAGCGCCCAGATCGGCGTCGATGCGCAGCGCGCGTTCGAAACCGCGGCCGAGATCATCAACGGCAAGTTCGATTACGATCTCCCGCTCGCCCGTACCGAAGGCCTGCCGGGCCTCGGCGGCGCCAAGATCAAGCTGGTGTTCGCCGATCACCAGGCCGACCCGCAGAAGGGCCGCGCCGAGGCCGAGCGCCTGATCACGCAGGAGAAGGTCGCGGCCGTCATCGGCTCCTATCAGAGCGCGGTTGCGGTCACCGCGAGCCAGATCTGCGAGCGCTACCAGATCCCGTATCTGTCGGCCGACAATTCCTCGCCGAGCCTGCATCGCCGCGGCCTGAAATATTATTTCCGCGCCGCGCCGCATGACGAGATGTTCTCGCAGGCGATGTTCGACTTCTTCGATGCGATGAAGAAGAAGGGCACCAAGATCGAGACGCTGGCGCTGTTCCACGAGGACACCATCTTCGGCACGGATTCGAGCAATGCCCAGCTCAAGCTCGCCCAAGAGCGCGGCTACAAGGTCGTCGCCGACATCAAGTATCGCGCCAACTCGCCGTCGCTGTCGGCCGAGGTCCAGCAGCTCAAGGCGGCCAATGCCGACGTGCTGATGCCGTCGAGCTACACCACCGACGGCATCCTGCTGGTCAAGACCATGGCCGAGCTCGGCTACAAGCCGAACGCCATCGTGGCGCAGGACGCCGGCTTCTCGGAGAAGGCGCTGTATGATGCGGTCGGCGACAAGCTCGAAGGCGTGATCTCGCGCGGCTCGTTCTCGCTCGACCTCGCCGCCAAGCGGCCGATGGTCGGCAAGATCAACGACATGTTCAAGGCGAAGTCGGGCAAGGACTTCAACGACTATTCCTCGCGCCAGTTCATGGGCCTGATCGTGATGGCCGACGCCATCAACCGCGCCAAGTCGACGGAGGGCGAGAAGATCCGCGACGCACTGGCCGCCACCGACATGCCGGGCGAGGCGACCATCATGCCGTGGAAGCGGGTGAAGTTCGACGAGAATGGCCAGAACAACGACGCCGATCCGGTGCTGCTGCAATATGTCGGCGGCAAGTTCGTCACCATCTTCCCGACACAGGCCGCCGTGGCCGAAGCCAGCTGGCCGATGAAGTAAGCGCGCGCAGGGCGCCGGCGGCGCTCTGCATCGGACCATGGCGGAGCATCGGTCGTGCTCCGTCATTGCGAGGAGCGTAGCGACGAAGCAATCCAGGAGCCAGAGAGAAGGTCTGGATTGCTTCGCTTCGCTCGCAATGACGGGGGAGCAAGAGAAGTGACGGCAGAAACAATCATTCAAAGTCTCGCCAGCGGCCTGTTGATGGGCCTGCTCTACGGCCTGATCGCCGTGGGGCTGGCGCTCATCTTCGGCCTGATGGACGTCGTGAACTTCGCCCATGGCGAGTTTCTGATGATCGCGATGTACGCGACCTTCTTCCTGTTCGCGTTTTTCGCACTCGATCCATTGTTGTCGGCGCCCCTGGTCGCCGCCGCTTTGTTCATCTTCGGAGCTGTGGTCTATCTGCTGATCGTGAGATTTGCGGTCCGGGCCAAGGCCAATACCGGCATGGTGCAGATCTTCTCCACCTTCGGCCTCGCGGTGCTCATGCGTGGCGTCGCGCAGTATTTCTTCACGCCGGACTATCGCAGCATTCCGCACTCCTGGCTGGGCGGCAAGACGATCTCGATCGCCGGAATCTACCTGCCGCAGCCGCAGCTGGTCGGCGCGCTGATCGCGATCGCGGCTTTCGCCGGCCTGTACTTCTTCATCCACCGCACCGATTTCGGCCGGGCGCTGGAAGCAACCCGCGAGGACGCCGGCGCGGTGGCGCTGGTCGGCATCGACAAGAACAAGGTGTTCGCGCTCGGCTGGGGCCTCGGTGCGGCGTTAGTCGGCCTTGCCGGCGCGGTCATGGCGATCTTCTTCTATGTCTTCCCGGACGTCGGCGCCTCGTTTGCGACCATCGCCTATGTCACGGTGGCGCTCGGCGGCTTCGGCAGCGTGTTCGGCGCCTTTGCCGGCGGCATCGTGGTCGGCCTCGTGGAGGCCATCACCACCCTGATCCTGCCGCCGTCGCTCAAGACCGTCGGCATCTATGGCGTCTATCTCCTCGTCGTCTTCATCCGCCCGCGCGGCCTGTTCGGATCGATCTGATGGACAAGGCATTCATTCAACGTCGCCGGCGCGACCTCGTCGTCGCCGCCTTCCTTGCGGCGATCGCCGCGGCCGTGCCGCTGTTCGTCAAGGACGTCTATGTCCAGAACATCATGGTGCTGACCCTGATGTATGCGGCGCTGTCGCAGAGCTGGAACATCCTGTCCGGCTATTGCGGCCAGATCTCGCTCGGACATGCGCTGTATTTCGGACTCGGGGCCTATACGACCGCGATCCTGTTCACGAAGTTCGGCGTGCTGCCCTGGTTCGGCATGCTCGCCGGCGGTCTGATCTCCGCGCTCATCGCGATGGCGCTCGGCTATCCCTGCTTCCGGCTCGGCGGCCATTACTTCGTCATTGCCACGATCGTCATCGCCGAAATCACGCTGCTCTTGTTCCAGAACTGGGATTGGGCGGGCGCCGCGCTCGGCATCGACATTCCGGTGCGGCGCGACTCCTGGCTGACCTTCCAGTTCACCCGCTCGAAGCTGCCATATTTCTACTTCGCGCTGGCGCTCGCCTGCGTCGCCTGGTTCGTCACCTGGTGGCTCGAGGACTCCAAGTGGGGCTATTGGTGGCGCGCGGTGAAGGACAATCCGGTCGCCGCTGAAAGCCTCGGCGTCGACGTGTTCAACTCGAAGATGGGCGCCGCGGCCGTCTCGGCCTTCCTGGTCGCGATCGGCGGCAGCTTCTATGCGCAATTCGTCTCCTACATCGACCCAGAGAGTGTCATGGGCTTCCAGTTCTCGCTGCTGATGGCGCTGCCGGCCGTGCTGGGCGGCATCGGCACGCTGTGGGGACCGATGCTGGGCGCGGTGATCCTGATCCCGCTGACCGAGTTGACCCGCTCCTATATCGGCGGCTCCGGCCGCGGCGTCGATCTGATCGTCTATGGCGGCCTGATCATCGCGATCTCGCTGGCGCGGCCGCAAGGGCTCGTCAGCCTGTTCTCCCGCAAGCCGAAGCCGGCCGCTCAGCCGGCGCGAGAGGCGGTGGCGTCATGACCGCGTTGTTGGAAACCCGCAACATCACGCAGCGCTTCTCGGGTCTGACCGCGAACTCCGATGTCTCGATCTCGGTCGGGCGCGGCGAGATCGTCGGCCTGATCGGTCCGAACGGCGCCGGCAAGTCGACCTTGTTCAACCTGATCGCCGGCGCGTTCAAGCCGAGCGAAGGCACGATCCTCTTCGACGGCGAGGATGTCACGGCGCTGCCGGCCGCCGAGCGCTGCCAGCGCGGCATCGGCCGCACCTTCCAGGTCGTGAAGAGCTTTGAGAGCATGACGGTGATCGAGAACGTCATCGTCGGCTCCCTGGTGCGCAGCACCAACATGCGCGACGCCCGTCGCAAGGCGCATGAGGTGCTGGCCTTCTGCGGCCTCGATGCGCGGGCCGACGTGCTGGCGAGCGACCTCGTGCCGTCGGAGAAGCGGCGGCTCGAAGTGGCCCGCGCGCTCGCAACCGAGCCGAAGCTGTTGCTGCTCGACGAGGTGCTCACCGGCCTGACCCCGGTCGAATCGCAGAAGGGCGTCGAGCTCGTGCGTCGTGTGCGCGACACCGGCATCACGGTGCTGATGGTCGAGCACGTCATGGAGATCGTGATGCCGCTGGTCGACCGCGCCATCGTGCTCGACCTCGGCAAGGTGCTGATCGAAGGCAAGCCCACGGATGTCGTCCGCGATCCCAAAGTCATTTCCGCCTACCTCGGAGACCGCCATGCTGTCGGTGCGTGACGTCACCACCGCCTATCAGGGGCTGGTTGCGATCTCGAACGTCTCGATCGACGTCGAGAAGGGCGAGATCGTCTGCGTCGCCGGCGCCAATGGCGCCGGCAAGTCGACGCTGTTGAAGTCGATCGCCGGCGCCGAGCGGCCGCGTGCCGGCAGCGTCACCTTCGACGGCAACCGCATCGACGGCATGGCGCAGCATCTGATCACCGCGAAGGGCATCGCCTATGTGCCGGAGAACCGCCGGCTGTTTCCGCGGCTCTCGGTGCGCGACAACTTAAGGCTCGGCAGCTATCTCTACCGCAGCGAAGCGAATCGCGACGAGCCGCTCGACTTCGTCTTCAAGCTGTTCCCGCGCTTGTCCGAGCGGCTGGAGCAGCGCGCCGAGACCTTGTCGGGCGGCGAGCAGCAGATGCTGGCGATCGGCCGCGCGCTGATGACCCGGCCGCGGCTCCTGATGCTCGACGAGCCGTCGCAGGGCATCATGCCGAAGCTGGTCGACGAAATCTTCCAGGCGGTGAAGCGCATCCGCGATGCCGGCATGACGGTCCTCATCGTCGAGCAGCGCATGGCCGAGTGCCTCGAGATCGCCGACCGTGCCTACATCCTGCAAACCGGCCGCGTGCTGATGCAGGGCACAGCGGCCGAGATCAGCGGCAACAAAGACGTGCGGAAGGCGTATCTGGGGCTCTGAAGCAATACATTTAATTGCCTGCTCGGCTTCGTTGTGTTCGCGGTGCGTAGCGAAACCATCGAGAGTCCGGTCCGCGGCCCCTGGATCGCGTCGCTGCTGTTCAGCCCGGGGACATAGCTTACACCTGTTCGGGGACATAGTTGACACTTTTGGGGTCGCGCAAATCGATCGTTGCGATCTGATGTGCGGCAAAGAAAATTCCGAATTTTCCGTCCTGGCTGAGCGGGCGAATAGCGAGCCGCTCGCTGCGAAAGGCTTGCGGGACTTTCCAGAGCCGTCCCTCGAAACTGACATAGGCCTTGGTGCTCGACACCGAACGGACGATCTCACCCTCGTCGTATTCCACCGTCGGAAGGCGATCCGGCATCGTTCGCGGGC
>NZ_JABFDP010000041.1:0-63340 GCF_013179005.1 Bradyrhizobium denitrificans
GAACACCTGTCAGCCATGTCCCCGGGCTGAACACTGCGCTCACAATGACGAAGGAAACAGTTGAGGCGCATCTGCGCACGGTGGGGAGGACGGGCTTGCCGAAGCCCGCTTGCATGTCTACCTCTCTCGCGTGTCTGAGAGAGAGGTCCGCCGCCATGATCGATGCCGCCGTCAAGGCGATTTCGCAGATTCTGTCGCCGCCGATGCGCTCGATCCTGTGGCGCTCGATCGGGCTGGCGCTGGTGCTGGTCACGGTGCTGGCGATCGGGCTGCAGCGGCTGTTGAGCTGGCTCGCCACCGCCGGCGAGGGCTGGGCCGAATCGATGCTCGGCCCGAATTCCCATGGCACGCTGGAGGTGCTGACCTGGATCATCTCGATCGCGGCCGGCTTCGGCGTCGTGTTCGGCGGCATCATGCTGATGCCCGCGATCACCTCGCTGATCGCCAGCCTCTTTGTCGACGACGTTGCCGATCTGGTCGAGCGCGAGCACTATCCGGCCGAGCGGCCCGGCGTCGCGCTGCCGTTCGGCGTCGCCATCATTGAAGGCCTGAAGGCGGCGGGACTCACCATCCTGGTCTATCTGGTCGCCCTGCCCTTCGTGTTCCTGGCCGGCGCCGGCTTCGTGATCTTCTTCCTCGCCACCGCCTGGCTGCTAGGCCGCGAATATTTTGAGCTCGCCGCGATGCGCTTCCGCCCGCCGGCGGAGGCCAAGGCGATGCGGCGCGACAATGCGGTCACCGTATTCACCGCCGGCCTGATCATCGCGGCCTTTGTGACGATCCCGATCGTGAACCTGGCGACGCCGCTGTTCGGCATGGCCTTCATGGTCCACCTGCACAAACGCCTATCCGGACCGCGGCCCGAGCTGATCGAGCCGTCGTCGGAGCGCCGGCTGCGCAGCCTCTAGGGCCAGCCGCCGCGGCGATGGGCTCTCGGTCCTGTTGCGGGCAAAGGGAATGAGAATGAAGCCGAGCAGCGCAACGCCGGCAAGCAGCGCCCAGGCCTCGTTGACGCAAAGCGCCAGCGACGCCTTCTCCACCAGCGGCCGGACATAGGCGATCGCGGCTTCCTCGGACACGCCGCGCGGCCGGTTGCGCAACAGCTCCGGGGCCAATCCGATCGCCTTGGCGGCCGCGGTGTCGCCAGCCATCAGCCGGTCGCGGAATGCCTGGGCATGCAGCCCGACGCGGCCGTAGATGATCGTGTCGATCAGAGCGATGCCGATCGCGCCGCCGAGATTGCGCATCAGGTTGAACAGGCCGCTGGCGTCGGCGACCTCGGCCTGCGGCAGATCGCCGAGCGCGATCCGCGTCGGCGGCAACAGGCAGAACATGATGCCGACACCGCGCACCACCTGCGGCCAGAACATTTCCTGATAGTCCGCACTGGCCGGCTGGAACGCGCTGGCGGCAAGGCCGGCGCTGAACAGCGCGAAGCCGAACGAGGTCAGCAGCCGGGCATCGACCTTGCCGTCCAGCGCTGTCACCAGCGGCGCTGCGATCAGTTGCGCCACCCCGGTCACCAGCATGATCTTGCCGATCTCGAACGCATCGTGCTGGCGCACGAAGGCGAGGAACACCGGCATCAGATAGACCGAGCCGAACAGGCCGATGCCGAGACAGAAGCTCGACACGCAGCCGAGCGTGAACGAGCGGCGCTGAAAGCTGCCGAGCCGCAGGATCGGATGCGGCGAAGCCAGCAGCCGCTGGATCAGCAGAGTCAGGCAGGATCCGCTCAGCACCAGCAGCGCGATGCAGTTCGACGAGAGCCAGCCGCCCTTGGGGGCCTCCTTCAGGCCGAGTTCGAGGCTCGCCAGCGACACCGCGAGCAGCATCAGCGCCAGCAGGTCGAGCTTGTCGAGCTCGATGAGATTCATCCGCTGCTTCGGCAGCAGGCTCGGCGTCATCAGCGCAGCGATGATGCCCGGCACGATGTTGATCAGGAACAGCCAGGGCCACGACCAGGTGTTGGTGATGAAGCCGCCGACGACGGGGCCGATGGTCGGCGCGAGCACGGCAACCACGCCGCCGATCGTGGTTGCGACCGCGTGCAGCCGCGCCGGAAACAGCAGGAACACCGCCGAGAACACCACGGGGATCAACAGGCCGCCGAAGAAGCCCTGCAGCACGCGGAACGCCAGCAGCATGTGGAAGCTGCCGCTCATCGCGCAGCCGAGCGAGGCCGCCGTGAAGATGCTGACGGCGCCGACGAATAGCCAACGCAGGCTGAAGACGCGGGTGAGCAGGCCGGTCAGCGGAATGGCGATGATCTCGGCGATCAGATACGCGGTTTGGACCCAGCTCATGGCGTCCGGCGTGATGCCGAGCGCTTCCTGGATCGTCGGCAGTGACGTCGCCACCACCTGGATGTCCAGGATCGCCATGAACATGCCGACGCACATCAGGATGAAGCCGAGCCAAGTGGCGAGGCCTGGCGTCTCCTGCGGCGTCGCCGGTGCGCTCATGCGGTCTGGCTGCGGCTGATGCCCGACAGCGCCTCCGATTCGGCGCGGATCCGGATGACGAGGACGGCCGCATTCAGGCCGGAGAAGATCAGCGCGATCAGCGGCAGGTGCAGCGCCAGCGGCAGCAAGGCGATTTCCGCGGCGACCACCAGATAGTTCGGATGGGAGATGTAGCGGTAGGGTCCATCCGCCACCAGCGGCGCGCCGGGCAGGATGATGATGCGGGTGGTCCAGCGCGGGCCGAGCGTCGCCAGCACCCACCAGCGCAGCCCCTGCAGCAGCACGAAGCCTGACAGCAGCCAGGGATCAACCTCCTGGTCGGTGCCGAGCAGCCACAGCGACACCAGCCAGGCCGCATGCATCGTGATCATCAACGGATAATGATCCGCGCCGACCTCGACCGCGCCCATGGCACGGAGCCGGCGTGTGTTGTGGCGGGCGAGCACGAGCTCGCCGAGCCGTTGCATCGTGACGAGCGCAAGGATGAAGGCTGCAAAGGTCATGCGGCGTGCCTCAGTGAAACGCAGCTTGCGGTGAAGCCAGGTCCGAGCGCCGTCAGCACCGAGCGCGGCGGCAGCCCGCGGGCGCGGGCACGCTCCAGTACGAACAGCACCGTTGGCGCCGACATGTTGCCGTAGTCGGCGATGATTTCGCGTTCATGATCCAGCGTGCCCTGGCCGAGCGACAGCGCGCGCTCCAGCGCCGTGATCACCTTGGCGCCGCCAGGATGACAGACGAAGCGATCGACGTCCGACGAAGCGAGCTTCATGCCGCCGAGGATCTCGTTGACCGCAGGACCCATATTCTCGGTGACGAAGTCCGGAATGGTGCGCTGGAAGATCACGCCGAAGCCTTCCGGATCGACGCTCCAGCCCATGATATCGAGCGTCTCCGGCCACAGCTTCTCGCCGGTCGCCTCGACCCTGATAGCGCCGCCATCGCCGGCGCGCAGGATCGCGGCCGCGGCGCCATCTCCGAACAGGCTGAGCGCGACGATGTTGGCTTTCGTCAGCTCGTCGTGGCGCACCGCGAGGGTGCACAATTCGAAGGTCACAAACAGCACGTTGGTGCCGGGCCGCGCCTGCGCCAGCCGGGCCGCGATCGACAGGCCCGACACGCCGCCGGCGCAGCCGAGCCCGAACACCGGCACGCGCGACACGTCGGAGCGGAAGCCCATGCGACCGGCGACGCGCGCCTCCAGCGTCGGCGTGGCGATGCCGGTCGAGCTCACGCTGACGATGGTGTCGATCTCGTCCGCTTTGAGATCGGCCTGCGCCAGCGCCTTGGTCGTCGCGTCGATGAACAGCGCCTCGGCGCCTTGAAGATAGGCTTCCGTGCGCTCCGGCCAGCCGCGCCGCTCCATGTACCATTCGATCGGCTTGACGCCGTAGCGCTGGCGGATGCCGGTGTTGGCGAACAGGCTCGCCATCGTCTCGAACTGCGGGAAGCGCGGCGACAGCACCACGCGCGCCGCCTCTGTCACTTCGTTCTGGCGAAACTGATGCGGCGGCACCGCGGTCGCAAGCGACATGAGGGCGGCGGTATGGTCCATGCGTCTGATCCTTCCCACGTCCCGGCGCAGCAAAAGTCCGAGAACGCGAGAATCCTCACGCGCCACTCACATCGCCCGGATAACGGGTTTCATCTTATGTCCAATGCGGGCGCCGATGTGGCCCGGCCATGGTGAGACGGCGTCGCCGCGTGACGCAATAGTGACTGTCAAACGCGTTCTCGCGTGCAACCGTTCGTCACGTACAACGTATCAGGCGGTCTTCTCCGGCCAGCGGCACAGGTCCTTGATCAGGCACAACTCGCAGCGCGGCTTGCGCGCCAGACACGTGTAGCGGCCGTGCAGGATCAACCAGTGATGGGCATGCAGCATGAACTCCGCCGGGATCACCTTCTCCAGCCCGAGCTCGACCTCGAGCGGGGTCTTGCCGGGCGCAAGCCCCGTGCGGTTGCCGACGCGGAACACATGGGTGTCGACCGCCATCGTGTGCTCGCCGAACGCCATGTTGAGCACGACATTCGCGGTCTTGCGTCCGGCGCCGGGCAGCGACTCCAATTCAGCGCGGGTGCGTGGCACCTCGCCGCCGAACTCGCTGATCAGCTTCTGCGACAGCGCGATCACGTTCTTGGCCTTGGTGCGGTAGAGGCCGATGGTCTTGATGTAGTCGCGCAACTGCTCCTCGCCGAGCGCGATCATCTTCTGCGGCGTGTCGGCGACCGCGAAGAGCGGCCGCGTCGCCTTGTTGACGCCGGCATCGGTGGCCTGCGCCGAGAGCACCACCGCGACCAGCAAGGTATAGGGGTTGAGATGCTCGAGCTCGCCTTTCGGCTCCGGGTTGGATGCCGCGAAGCGGCTGAAGGCCTCACGGATCTCGGCGGGAGTCCAGGGTTTGGCCGCCTTCAACGCTTTCTTCACCGCGCGGGCAGGGGTCTTCGGCACGGTCTTCGCGTTCGCCGCCGTCTTCGGAGCCTTGGCGGCCGTCTTCGGAGCTGTCTTGGGCGCGGCTTTCGCGGCCTTTTTGGCGGGGCTGCGAACCGGTGCCGGCTTGGCGCGTTGGGGGCGGGTGATTTTGGCCATGATCCGGGTATACTGAGGCCCCATGATGCCAAGCAATGCTTTTGCGTCTCAGGAGACCGGCACCGACGCCGCGGATCAGGAGCTGTTCGCGGCACGGCTGACGCCGCACCGGTCGCTGAACCGCACCGGCTTCGTGGTGCTGATGGTCGTGGTCTGCGCGATCAGCTTCATCGGCGGCATCGCCTCGCTGCTGATGGGCGCCTGGCCGGTGTTCGGCTTTTTCGGGCTGGACGCGTTGGCGATCTACTGGGCCTTCAAGGTCAATTTCCGCCGCGCCCGCGCCTATGAGGAGGTCTCGATCACCCTGACCGAGCTGCGCCTGCGGCGGGTGAGCCACAAGGGCCACGTCATGGAATGGCGCTTCAACCCGCTCTGGGTGCGGCTCGACCAGGTCAGCCACGAGGAGTTCGGCATCGAGAACCTCTACCTCGTCGCCCGCGGCCAGCGCGTGGCGATCGCGAGCTTCCTCGGCCCGGAGGAAAAGGCGAGCTTTGCGAAGGCTCTCACCGCCGGCTTGCAGGCCGCGAAACGGGGGCCGGTGTATAATCCGCTGTAGAAGATATTGTTTCGAGGGAACGAGCACACAGCCCCGAGCTCCGTTCACCTCTCCCCGGCGGGGAGAGGTCGGCGCGGAGCGCCGGATGAGGGGGCCTATCCACCCGATCAGTCCACGTGAGCCTCTCACCCGGTCCGCGAGAGGTGGACGGAGATCGCTGCGCCTGCGGGGGCCGACCGCTTCCACCTATGGCCCCCGGATCAGAAATCGGGTGGAGTCCCCGTCCCGGCCGCCCTACATCCGGACTCATGATGACCCTTGCCATTCACGATTCCGCCCTGGCCAAGCCGGGCCCGCACCAATCGGCCGCGCTGCGCGACTACGACGCCGTGCGCCGGGCGATCGCCTTCATCTCGGAGCATTGGCGCCGGCAGCCGACCATCGAGGACATGGCCGACGCCGCCAGCCTCACGCCGGACGAGCTACACCATCTGTTCCGGCGCTGGGCCGGGCTGACGCCGAAGGCGTTCATGCAGGCGCTGACGCTCGACCACGCCAAGGGCCTGTTGAAGGGCTCGGCCAGCGTGCTCGACGCCGCGCTCGACTCTGGCCTGTCAGGCCCCGGCCGGCTGCACGACCTGTTCGTCACGCATGAAGCGATGTCCCCCGGCGAATGGAAGACCGGCGGCGCCGGCACGACCTTGCGCTACGGCTTCCACCCCTGCCCGTTCGGCATGGCCCTGGTCATGGCGACCCCGCGCGGCCTCGCCGGCCTCGCCTTCGCCGACCCCGGGGAGGAGGCCTCCGCACTATCAGACATGAAGAGCCGCTGGCCCCGCGCTGCTTACATCGAGGACGTCCCCGGCACCGCCGGCCTTGCGCAACGCATCTTCGACAAGAGCCTGTGGCGCCCCGACCAGCCGCTCCGCGTCGTCCTGATCGGTACCGATTTCGAGGTCCGCGTCTGGGAGACCCTGCTCAAGATCCCGATGGGCCGCGCCGTCTGCTACTCCGACATCGCCACCCGGCTGGAGTCACCAAAAGCGTCGCGCGCGGTGGGCGCCGCCGTCGGCAAGAACCCGATCTCATTCGTGGTGCCGTGCCATCGCGCACTCGGCAAGACCGGCGCGCTGACCGGCTATCATTGGGGCCTGACGCGCAAGCAGGCGATGATCGGGTGGGAAGCCGGGCAGGTTGGGATGGGGTAGGACGGCGGCACCACGCCCTCATTGGCCGGGCTTGTCCCGGCCATCCGCGTCGTTCAGCACGCGAGGAGACATGTGGATGCCCGGGACGAGCCCGGGCATGACGAGTAACTAATTAGCAGGATGGCTTGGGGGGACGTTGGGGATGAGGCACTGCCCGTCTGGCGGCCCTCGCCCCAGCCCTCTTTCCGTGAAGAACGGGGAGAGGGGCGCAGCGGCGCTGCGGACGACCGTGGGTCTTCAGCTGACAAGACGCATTCAACTGGCGAGAAACCAACCGACTAGAAACGCCATGGCGCGCGGAGACGGAGCGCCTTGAGTGCGCGATCAGCCCGCCAGGTCCAGCTTCGACTCCACCGTCGAATCCGCCTTCAGCCGGTAGATGATCGGTACGCCGGTGGCGAGTTCGCGCTTCAGAATGCCTTCGGGCGTGAGCTTCTCCAGCACCATGATGAGCGCGCGGAGCGAGTTGCCGTGGGCGGCGACCAAGGTGCGCTGGCCGCGGAGGACGCCGGGCAGGATCTCCTGGACGTAATAAGGCAGCGCGCGGGCCAGCGTGTCCTTGAGGCTTTCGCCGCCGGGCGGCGGGACATCGTAGGAGCGGCGCCAGACATGGACCTGCTCTTCGCCCCATTTGGCGCGGGCGTCGTCCTTGTTGAGGCCGGAGAGATCGCCATAGTCGCGCTCGTTGAGCGCGAGATTCCTGCTGGTCGGCAGGCCGGGCTGGCCGAGCTCATCCAGGATCAGCTTCAGCGTGTGCTGGGCGCGCGTCAGCTCGGAGGTGAAGGCAACATCGAAGGTCAGGCCGTGCGCTTTAAGCTTGCGGCCGGCCTCCTTGGCTTCGCTGACGCCCTGCTCGGTCAGGTCCGGATCCTTCCAGCCCGTGAACAGGTTCTTCAAATTCCACTCGCTCTGGCCGTGGCGCACCAGCACCAGGAGACGTTCGCTCATTGCTCACTGATCCACTTGGTTGGTTTAGAACAGGTCCTTGAGGCCGAGCACATCGCTCATCGTGTAGTAGCCCGGCGGCTTGCCATGCGCCCACAGCGCCGCCTTCAGCGCGCCATGGGCAAAGATCATGCGGTCCTCGGCCTGGTGCGACAGCACCAGCCGCTCCGAGGGCCCGGCGAAGATGACGCTGTGATCGCCGGCCGCGGTGCCGCCGCGCAGCGAGGCGAAGCCGATGTCGCCAGAGCGGCGCTCGCCGGTAATGCCGTCGCGGCCGCGCGCGGAATGCTGGTCGAGCACGACGCCGCGGCCCTCGGCGGCGGCGCGGCCGAGCATCAGCGCGGTGCCGGAGGGCGCATCGACCTTGTGCTTGTGATGCATCTCGAGGATCTCGATGTCGAAGCCGGCATCGAGCGATTTCGCGACCTGCTTGACCAGCGCCGACAGCAGATTGACGCCGAGGCTCATATTGCCGGACTGCACGACGATGGCGCGCTTGGTGACGCTCTTGATCACGGCATCGTCGGAAGCCGACAGGCCGGTGGTGCCGATGATGTGGGCGATGCCGCGCTCGGCCGCGATCGCGACATTGGCGATCGTCGCCGCCGGCACGGTAAAGTCGAGGATGCCGTCGGCCTCGGCCGACATGGTCCAGAGGTCGCCCGACAGCTTGATACCGTTGGCGGGAAGGCCGGCGAGCACGCCGGCATCCTTGCCGATCAGCTCCGACCCCGGGGCTTCGAGCGCCCCGGCCAGTTCCGCGCCGTCGCTGTCGGCGATCGCCCGCACCAGCGCGCGCCCCATGCGGCCGCCGGCCCCGGCAACGATCAAGCGCATCTTTGACATGTCAGTTCCTCCGCCGGATCAGGGCTATAGCCGGGGCTGACAGCGCGGGCAACCGAGCCCGGCGCGGAGCAGCCCCAGCCCCCGCGCAACAGGTCAGGGCTGCGGGCCGTCATAGCCCTCGATGATGACCAGATCGCCTTCCGAGTGCGGCGAACGCATCGCGACCAGACGCTGGTATTCCGGGGAATTGTAGCACGCGAGCGCGGTCTCGTAGTCCTTGAACTCGATCACGACGTTGCGCGACCGCGAGGTGCCTTCCTTGGTCTCGTACTGACCGCCGCGGACCAGGAACCTGGCACCGTACTGATGGAACACGGCGCCGTTCTGCGCGACATAGTCCTTGTAGCCATCCATGTTGTGCACGTCGATCCGCGCGATCCAATAGGCCTTGGCCATCCCTGTGGTCTCCTTGTTATGAGGCGGTCCTGCTTAGGTTCGATTGGTCTCTACGTGCGATTGGTCTTGCCGACCAGCGCGAGGGCGCTGGCGATATCGGCGACGATGCTTTCGGCGGCGGCCGCCGGATCGGCGGCGCCGGTCACCGGACGGCCGACGACGAGACGATCGGCCCCACCGACGATCGCCAGCGCCGGCGTCATGATGCGCTTCTGATCGCCAACGTCGGATCCCGCCGGGCGGATCCCGGGGGTCACGAGCTGCATGTCAGGTCCCACGAGCGGGCGCACCAGCTGGGTCTCCTCCGGCGACAGGATCAGGCCGTGGATGCCGATCTGCTTGGCCTGCACCGCGCGGCGGGCGACCAGCTCCTTGACGCCCATGGCGTAGCCGGCCGCGGCGAGGTCGGCATCGTCGTAGGAGGTCATGACGGTGACGGCGAGCAGCTCGAGGGGGGAGCCGGCGGCACCGGCGAGCGCGGCGGTCATGCTCTGCGAAAAGCCGTGCACGGTGAGGAAGCGGGCGCCGAGCCGGGCGATCTGGCGGGTGGCGCGTTCGACCGTGTTCGGGATGTCGTGCAGCTTGAGGTCCATGAAAACCTGCTTGCCGTCGGCCGCAAGGCGTTCGGCGAGCCCAAGACCGCCGGCATAGGTCAGCTCCATGCCGATCTTGTAGAACGTCACGGCATCGCCGAGCCTTGTGATCATGGCTTCGGCTTCCGCCACGCCCGGCAGGTCGAGCGCCACGATCAGACGGTCGCGCGGGGCAATCTCGGTCGGCATGTCACCTCACATCGTATGTTGCACCAGATCGATCAGCTGCCGCACCAGAGCATCGAGCGCGGCGATGTCGGCCGGCAGCCTGAGCCGATCCATGTCGTTATAGGCCTTGTCGGCGAAGGCCAGCGCGAGCTGGCTCGGGATGACCTGTGCGTCGCAGGCCGTCAGCATCAGCCGCAACGCCGCCAGCGCACGGACACCGCCGAAACGGTGTTCGGAGGCCGCGGCGATCGCGAACGGGCGGGTGCGGAACACCCGGCCACGGGCTTCCGGTGGCTCCTCCACGCGCGACAGCCAGGCCAGGGCATTGCTGAGCAGCGGCGGCGGGGCAGCGTTGTATTCGGGGGTCACCAGCAGAACCCCGTGATGGACCGCGATCATGCGCTTCAGATTGACCGCCTCGCGCGGCACGCCCGATCTCGCCTCGTGGTCGGCATCGTAGATCGGCAGCGGATAATCGGCCAGCGAGATGCGCGTCACGTCGGCGCCGGCCTGCACGAACTGATAGGCGGCGACTGCGGCAAGCTTGACATTGTGCGAGCCGGCTCGCGTCGAGCCGGGGATGATCAGGATTTTCAGGGCGGACATCGTGTGGCCGGACGGCGACCCGCCACGATGAGCCGCGGCTGCCGGTCAGGGCTTGCGATACACCCAGACGCGCGCGGGCGGAAGGTTCATCCAGATCCGCTCAGAGGCTTCGGTCGTGACGCCCGGCAGCGACTTCGGGATCGGCGGCACCACCGAATAGGTGAACTGCACGAACGGCGCGTTGGGCGCCATCGCCGCGAACGCATCGCGCACCAGCTTCATGCGGGTCAGCATCGGCTTGGTGACCAGCGGCAAGCCGGAGACGACGGCCGAAGCCGGCATGCCCAGAACGTTCCAGAGCGTGTCGCGAAGCCGGTAGGCATCGCCCTGAACGACCTTCGCCTGCGGATAGCGGTCGCGCAGCAGCGCACAGAAGCCCGGATTATATTCGACCAGAACCAGCCGCTTCTGGTCGATGCCGTGCTGAACCAGCGCATTCGTTATCGCGCCCGTGCCCGGCCCGAGTTCGATGACCGGTCCGGTGCCATGAGGATCGACATATTGCGCCATGGTGCGGGCCAGCAGCCGACCCGACGGCATGACGGCACCCATGTGCAGCGGCTTTTCGATCCATGAGCGGAGGAATCGCACCTCGTCGTCGAGACGAAGAGGTTTTTTCGACGCACGCACGGACGTTTGCAGGGGCATCTCAGTACCGGACGGGACCGTTTTCACGGCGATGTCAGAAAAGAGTCACAAAGACGTATAGGTCGCAGGCGGGGCGGTCAAGCCGAACCGTAACGCACGATTAAGGCTCGCGCTCCGCCCTCTTACAGAGGCATTCGATAATTTTTTGCATGTGCAGAGCAGCAAAGTCACACGACGCCCGCGCGCAAGCGCGGCGTCGCGTGAGGGCACGACTCAGCTCGCCGCCTTGCCGAAGAAATCCTTGACCTTGGTGAAGAAGCCGGCGGCCTCGGGCTGGGTTGCGCCGGACGACAGCTTCTCGAACTCGGCCAGCAGCTCCTGCTGCTTCTTGGTCAGGTTCTGCGGCGTCTCCACGACGATCTGGACATACATGTCGCCGGTCTGGCGTGAGCGCAGCACCGGCATGCCCTTGGCGGCGATCCGGAACCGGCGCCCGGATTGCGCACCGGCGGGAATCTTGACCTTGGTCTTGCCCTTGTCGATCGTCGGCACCTCGAACTCGCCGCCGAGCGCCGCGGTCACCATCGAGATCGGCACCCGGCAATGCAGGTCGGCGCCATCGCGCTGGAAGAATTCGTGCTGAGACAGCGACAGGAAGATGTAGAGGTCGCCCGGCGGCCCACCGCGCAAGCCGGCCTCGCCTTCGCCGGCGAGACGGATGCGGGTGCCGTCCTCGACGCCCTGGGGAATGTTGACCGACAGCGTGCGATCACGCGTGACCCGGCCGGAGCCGGAGCATGACGGGCAGGGATCCTCGATCATCTGGCCGCGGCCGTGACAGCCGGGACAGGTGCGCTCCAGCGTGAAGAAGCCCTGCGCCTGCCGCACGCGGCCGGCGCCGCCGCACATCGCACAGGTCTTCGGCTTGGTGCCGGCCTTGGCGCCGGTGCCGGAACAGGACTCGCAGGTCACCGAGACCGGAATCTCGATCTGGGCCGTCTTGCCCTGGAAGGCCTCTTCGAGGGTGATCTCCATGTTGTAACGGAGATCGGCACCGCGCTCGCGACCGGTGCCGCCGCGGCGCTGTCCGGCCATGCCGAACAGGTCTTCGAAAATATCGGAGAACGAGGACGCAAAGCCGGCGCCGAAGCCGTGCGGACCACCGGCGCCCTGCTCGAACGCGGCATGGCCATAGCGGTCATAGGCGGCGCGCTTGTCGGCGTCGCGCAACACCTCATAGGCCTCGTTGATTTCCTTGAATTTGACTTCACTGGAGGCATCGCCCGGATTCTTGTCCGGATGCCATTTCATGGCCAGCTTGCGGAAGGCGGCCTTGAGCTTGGTCTCGTCGGCGTCGCGTTCGACTTCCAGGGTCTCGTAATAGCAGCGCTTGGTGGACATCAATCAAACCCGCCCGAACATGGTCAGACCTGAACGGCTCGCGCGATCGCCGCGCGCCAGTTCAATGAAAATGACCCCCATCCAACGAGACGCAGGCTGCGCTCTTTGGCGTGGGGGTCATGGCTGTCGCCTCTACCGTCGTTTAAGCAGATTTCTTCTTGTCGTCGTCGACCTCGGTGAACTCCGCGTCGACAACGTCATCCTTGGCGGCATCGCGGGCCGCGTCGCTCTCGGCCTGCTGCTTGTACATGGCCTCGCCGAGCTTCATCGACGCCTGGGCCAAGGTGTTGGTCTTGGCCTTGATGGCCTCGGCATCGTCGCCCTTCAGCGCTTCCTTCAGATCGCTGACAGCGTCCTCGATGGCACGGCGCTCGGTGTCGGCGACCTTCGAGCCATGCTCGGCCAGTGCCTTCTCCGTGGAGTGCACCAGCGCGTCGGCATGGTTCTTGGCGTCGACCGCCTCGCGGCGTTTCTTGTCCGCCGCGGCATTCGCTTCGGCGTCCTTGACCATCTTGTCGATGTCGGCCTCCGACAGACCACCCGAGGCCTGGATGCGGATCTGCTGCTCCTTGCCGGTGGCCTTGTCCTTGGCCGAGACGTTGACGATGCCGTTGGCGTCGATATCGAACGTCACCTCGATCTGCGGCATGCCGCGCGGGGCCGGCGGAATGCCCATCAGGTCGAACTGACCGAGCATCTTGTTGTCGGCCGCCATTTCGCGCTCGCCCTGGAAGACCCGGATGGTCACCGCGTTCTGATTGTCCTCGGCGGTCGAGAACACCTGGCTCTTCTTGGTCGGGATCGTGGTGTTACGGTCGATGATGCGGGTGAACACGCCGCCCAAGGTCTCGATGCCCAGCGACAACGGGGTCACGTCGAGCAGCAGCACGTCCTTGACGTCGCCCTGCAGCACGCCGGCCTGGATCGCCGCACCGATCGCCACCACCTCGTCGGGGTTGACGCCCTTGTGCGGCTCCTTGCCGAAGAACTGCTTCACCATCTCCTGGATCTTCGGCATGCGGGTCATGCCGCCGACCAGCACCACTTCGCCGATCTCGCCGGCGGTCAGGCCGGCATCCTTCAGCGCCTTGCGGCACGGCTCGATGGTCTTCTCGACGAGGTCGGCCACCAGCGCCTCGAACTTGGCGCGGGTCAGCTTCATCGTCAGATGCTTCGGACCGGACTGGTCCGCGGTGATGAAGGGCAGGTTGATCTCGGTCTGCGTGGTCGACGACAGCTCGATCTTCGCCTTCTCGGCAGCTTCCTTCAGGCGCTGCAGAGCGAGCTTGTCGTTGCGCAGGTTGATGCCCTGCTCCTTCTGGAATTCGTCGGCGAGGTAGCTGACCAGACGCATGTCGAAGTCTTCACCACCGAGGAAGGTGTCGCCATTGGTCGACTTCACCTCGAACACGCCGTCGCCGATCTCCAGGATCGAGACGTCGAAGGTGCCGCCGCCGAGGTCGTACACGGCAATCGTACCGGCCTTGGTCTTGTCGAGGCCGTAGGCCAGCGCCGCCGCGGTCGGCTCATTGATGATGCGCAACACCTCGAGGCCCGCGATCTTGCCGGCATCCTTGGTGGCCTGGCGCTGGGCGTCGTTGAAATAAGCGGGGACGGTGATGACGGCCTGATCGACCTTCTGGCCGAGATGGGCTTCCGCGGTCTCCTTCATCTTCTGCAGGATGAAGGCGGAGACCTGCGAGGGCGAATAGGTCTTGCCGTCGGCCTCGACCCAGGCGTCGCCGTTGCCGGCCTTGACGATCTTGTAGGGGACGAGCTTCTTGTCCTTCTCGACCATCGGGTCGTCGTAGCGGCGCCCGATCAGGCGCTTGACCGCGAAGAAGGTCCGCTCGGGGTTGGTCACGGCCTGGCGCTTGGCCGGCTGACCGACCAGACGTTCGCCATCGTCACTGAACGCGACGATCGACGGCGTGGTGCGCATGCCCTCGGCATTCTCGATGACCTTCGACGATTTGCCGTCCATAACGGCCACGCACGAATTCGTGGTGCCGAGATCGATCCCGATGACCTTTCCCATGGTCTCATATCCTTCTTTTTGCGGCAGGTTGGGTGGGGCCCTGACGGCGCCCCCATCCAAAACCCCCTCAGATCAAATGCTCGCGATATTGCGACGATGAGCGTCATATAGGAGGGGGTGACTGACCCGCAAGGACCGGACAGGACCCTGGCACGCGGAAAAACCGCGGATTTTTGCCCGCTGCGCGAAAGCGCCGGCCGGCGGCGCCCAACGGTATCTCAACCGGACCTTTGCATCGCGCCGCGTCCGTTTCCGAGCCTGATCCGCAGCGCCGCCGCAAAGGCGCCATATCGGCTGGCGCGGCGACCACGTCGAATCATCCTTAGCGAAGTCATAATCGGAGCGACCGTCGCCGGCACCGGAACTTCTGGTCGCAGCCAATTGGTCTGTTGCTGGCTTGGCAAACCCGCTAAAAGGCGTGCCGTCCTATGGCGACCGTACGGGGGCTGCGGCCGGCCGCATGCCCTGGGTTTGTGAACGAGGCTGCTTCTTCATGATGTTCTCCCGACTTCTCGCCGCGGCCGTCGTTTCGCTGTCGCTGCTCGGCCCGGTATCGGCTGCGGACGCGATTTTCCCGCCGGGCGTCCGGATCGGACTGGCGCCCCTGGTCGGCCTCACCAAGGCCAAGACGTTCCCCGGCTTCGAGACCGAGGATCAGAGCGTCAAGGTGCTGCTGACCGAGCTGCCGGCAGCAGCCTATGGCGAGGTCAAGAATGCGTTCACGGCGAATCCCGGGGGCACCGGCAACATCAAGCCGGAAAGCATTGAGACGGCTGCAGGGACGGCCTACTATACAGTCGAGAACGGCCGCGACGGTGCCGCCGCGGTGCGGCGCTACTCGATGATCCTGCCCGGCACCGGCTTCTCCGGCTACGTCGCGGTGCAGGTCCCGGAGACGGCGAGCAAGATCTACACGGATGATGCCGTGCGCCAGATGTTCGCCACGGCGGTGGTTCGCAAGGACGTCCCGGTGGACGAGCAATTGTCGACCATGCCGTTCAAGGTGACCGAGCTCTCCGGATTCAAGACCGTGCGCACGCTCGGACCGGGCGCGCTGCTCCTCGCCGACGGCGAAGAGGACAAGGGCATTGAAGCAGCGCCCTTCGTGGTGATCGGGCTCGTGGCCGGAGCGACACCGGAGGCCGGCGACCGGAGCCGTATCGCGCAGCAGGCCGCGACGACCATTCCCGGCGTTCGCGAAGCCCGCATCACGATGTCGGAGCCCATTCGGATCGACGGGCTGCCAGCCTATGAGACCCGCGTCGACGCCGTCAGCGGCAAGGACAACACGCCCGTCACCGTCGTTCAATGGTTGCGCTTCGGCGGACCGAACACGCTGCGGATCATCGGCAGCGCCCCGCGAGACCAATGGTCAACAGCGTTCCCGCGCTTCCGCGCGGTGCGGGATGGCATCCAGCCGAGGGGCTGAGCGCGCCGCCCGGCCCGATCGAATTGTTGCCAGCTCTGCCAGCAATCTGAGGTAACCTGAAGCCCGCGCGCCAAGCGCCGATGCCGCCGCCTCCTTTGCGATCGCGCGTTCCGCGCGTTGACGAGGAGGTGCCGCGGCCTGAGATCAATCAGGGGAGGAAGGTTACATGGACAGACGAGGGATTTTGGCCGGTCTCGGTGCGACGGCGCTAATGTCAGCGCTTCCCGCCCGCGGCTGGGCAGCGGCATCAATCAAGCCGGACGAGACATCGGCGCTGCTCGTGATCGACGTGCAGAATTGTTTCCTGCCCGGCGGCAGCCTCGCCGTAAAGGACGGCGAGCAGGTCGTTCCGATCATCAACCGGATCGCGAAGGCCTTCAGCAATGTAGTTCTGACGCAGGACTGGCACACGCCTGCGCACGTCTCTTTCGCTTCCAGCCACGCCGGAAAGAAGCCGTTCGAGCTGGTCGACCTCGCTTACGGCAAGCAGGTGCTGTGGCCGGACCATTGCGTGCAGGGCACCGAGGGAGCGGCGCTCTCCAAGGATCTCGCGATCCCGCAGGCCGAGCTCATCATCCGCAAGGGCTTTCACAACGCGGTCGACAGCTACTCGGCTTTCACCGAGGCCGATGGCAAGACCACCACGGGTCTCGCCGCCTATCTGCAGGCGCGTGGCATCACCCGCGTCTTCGTTGCCGGACTGGCGACCGATTTCTGCGTCGCCTGGACTGCGCTCGATGCCCGCAAGGCAGGACTGGAGACTTATGTCGTCGAGGACGCCTGCCGCGGCATCGACACCCAGGGGTCGCTGGCCAAGGCATGGACCGACATGGCGGCGGCCGGCGTCAAGCGGATCAGTTCCGAGGATATCGCGGCATAGTCCGGTGCGCCGCGACCGGCTTGACAGCACGCGCCACCAACTAGAACTAAGAAGGCCACTTAAAAAATGAAGAAGGCCACGAGCTGACGGCTCGTGGCCTTCTGCTTGTCTTGGACTCGGGCGCCGCCGTCAGGCCGCGTTGTTGGGCTGATCGTTGTTCGCAGCGGGCGCCGGCTTGGCGCCGCCCTTGGACACGCCGACCAGCGCCGGGCGCAGCACGCGCTCGCCGATCATGAAACCGGCCTGTACGACCTGCACCACCGTGCCCGACGGCACCGAGGCATCGGGGACCTCATACATTGCCTGTTGGAAGTTCGGGTCGAACTTCTGTCCGGTCGGATCGAATTTCTTGACGCCGTTCTTCTCCAGCGTGTTGAGCAGCGAGCGCTCGGTCAGCTCGACGCCTTCGATCAGCGCCTTGAGGCCGGGATCGGCATTGGCCCGCGTCTCGGCCGGCACGGCATCGAGTGCACGCTGCAGATTGTCGGCAATATCGAGCACGTCGCGCGCGAAGCCGGTGATGCCGTAGATGCGCGCATCGGCAACCTCACGGGCCGTGCGCTTGCGCAGATTCTCCATCTCCGCCAGCGTGCGCAGCATCTTGTCGCGCGCGTCGGCGGCTTCCTTGGCCAGTGCCTCTGCTGAGCCGGTCTCGGGGTCGTCGGGCATGATATAGGGTTTGGAGACGACGGGTTCGCTGGCCTGCGCCGGGTTTTCCGGATCGTTTTTATGCAGGTCGGGATCGGTCATGGACAGACTTCTCGCAAGTTCGGCTGAACGGGTTTTCTGGATGTCGGGCGGGATATCGTGCTTTAGTCAGCGAAAATCAAGCGCGGGCTCGCGGCTCCACGCGATCGCAGGGTTAACCGGACCGATCGCGCATCAGCCACCGAGCAGACGGCTGACCAGGCGCGCCGCATAATCGACCGTCGGTATCACGCGGGCATAGTTCAGCCGGGTCGGACCGATCACGCCGAGCACACCGACAATGCGGCCGGTGGCGTCGGAATAAGGCGACACGATCGTCGAGGAGCCCGACAGCGAAAACAGCTTGTTCTCCGAGCCGATGAAGATGCGGACGCCGTCGGCATTCTCGGCGCGCCCCAGGAGGTCGACGACGCCGCGCTTGGTCTCGAGATCGTCGAACAGCCGCCTGACCCGTTCGAGATCTTCGAGCGCGTGGAGATCCTCGAGCAGATTGGCATGGCCGCGCACGATCAACTGGCGATCGTCGCTGTCGCCGCCCGACCAGCTCGCGACACCGGCCGCAATCACTTTCTGCGTCAGCTGATCGAGCTCGGCGCGATCGTGCGCCAGCGCGGTCTCGAGCTCGAGCCGCGCTTCCGCCAGGGTGCGTCCCCTGATCCGGGCATTGAGGAAGTTGGAGGCCTCGGTGAGCGCCGAGGATGGCACGCCGGGCGGCAATGCCAGCACGCGATTTTCGACTTGGCCGTCCTCGCCGACCAGCACCACCAGCGCCCGCTCCGGCTCCAGCCGCACGAACTCGATATGCTTGAGCCGGGTGTTGGATTTCGCGGTCAGGACCACGGCCGCGGCACGGGTCAGGCCCGATAGCCGCGTCAGCGCCTCGTCGAGGGCAGCTTCCACTGACTGCGCCCGTCCCACGGACGCAAGCTGACTCTGGATCGATTGCCGCTCCGCCTCGGTCATGTCGCCGACCTGCATCAGGGCGTCGACAAAGAAGCGGAGCCCCGCCTCGGTCGGCAAACGGCCGGCAGAGGTATGCGGCGCATAGATCAGGCCGAGCTGCTCCAGGTCGGCCATCACGTTGCGCACCGACGCAGGCGACAGCGGAACCGCGATCAGACGCGAGATATTGCGCGAGCCGACCGGCTCGCCGGTCGCCAGATAGCTTTCGACGATCTGGCGAAAAATCTCGCGCGAGCGCTCATTGAGCTGCGCGAGCCCCGCCGGCGGTGTCATCAGGTTGATCGGATCGTGGTGGGCCACCAGAGACTCTCCTCCCCAGTTGCCTATAATGTGTCCATGCGGCGGCTCGGTGGCAAGCTGGTCTTGAGCAGGGGCCCCCTGGCGTGATCCCCCCTGATAAGCCCTTGCCGCTGCCGGCCCCGGCTCCTACAAGGCCATTCAACACCCGTCTTTGCCCTGCCACGGAGAGAATCATGCGGCCGAGCCGCCGTGCACCGGATGAATTGCGGCCCGTGAGCCTGGAACGGGGCGTCGTCAAATACGCCGAGGGCTCCTGCCTGGTGAAGTTCGGCGACACCCATGTGCTGGTCACCGCCACGCTGGAGGACCGGCTGCCGCCATGGCTGAAGGGCCAGGGCCGCGGCTGGATTACGGCCGAATACGGCATGCTGCCGCGCGCCACCCTGGAACGGACCCGGCGGGAGGCCTCCGCAGGCAAGCAGACCGGCCGCACGGTCGAGATCCAGCGTCTGATCGGCCGCTCGCTGCGCACGGCGATCGACCTGGAGGCGCTCGGCGAGCGCCAAATCACGGTCGATTGCGACGTGCTGCAGGCCGATGGCGGCACCCGCACGGCGTCGATCACCGGGGCCTGGGTCGCGCTCGCCGACTGCATCAAATGGATGAAGACCCGCAATATGCTGAAGACCGAGGTCTTGCGCGCCAATGTCGCCGCGATCTCCTGCGGCATCTACAACGGCACGCCAGTGCTCGACCTCGACTACGCCGAGGATTCCGAGGCCGAGACCGACGCCAATTTCGTCATGACCGGCGATGGCCGCATCATCGAGGTGCAGGGCACGGCGGAAAAGACCCCATTCACCGAGGCCGAGTTCCTGGCGCTGATGGCGCTGGCGCGCAAGGGCGTGGCCCGGCTGGTCGATCTACAGAAGATGGCGGTCGCGTGAGCAGCAGCCATCGCAAGCTCAGCGGTCGCATCGTCATCGCGACCCACAATCCCGGCAAGCTGGCCGAGATGCGCGAGCTGCTGGCCCCCTACGGCGTCGAGGCCGTATCGGCCGGCGAACTCAGCCTCGGCGAGCCGGACGAGACCGGCGAGACATTCCAGGCCAATGCACGAATCAAGGCCGTGGCCGCCGCGGACGCCGCGCAGTTGCCGGCCTTTGCCGATGATTCCGGCATCGTCGTCCATGCGCTGGACGGCGCGCCGGGCATCTACTCGGCCCGCTGGGCCGGGCCGGACAAGGATTTCACGGCGGCGATGACCCGGATCGAGCGTCTGCTGCAGGAGCGCGGTGCGACCGGACCGGACAAGCGCGGCGCGCATTTCGTCTCGGCGCTGTGCGTCGCCTGGCCGGACGGGCATGTCGAGGAGGTCGAGGCGCGCGTCGACGGCACCTTGGTATGGCCGCCGCGCGGCTCCGCCGGCTTCGGCTACGACCCGATGTTTCTGCCCGAAGGACATGATCGCACCTTCGGCGAGATGACGAGTCTCGAGAAGCACGGCCTGCCGCCGCTCGGCCTCGGCCTGTCGCACCGGGCCCGCGCTTTCGTGAAGCTCGCGGAGATCTGCCTTGACCAGCGCTGAGAACGAAGCGTTCGGCGTCTATGTGCACTGGCCGTTCTGCCTGTCGAAATGTCCGTATTGCGACTTCAACAGCCACGTCCGCCACACAGCCATCGACCAGGACCGCTTTGCCCGCGCCTTCGCCAGGGAAATCGAGACCACCGCCGCGCGCATCGGCGCGCGTACCGTCTCCTCGATCTTTCTCGGCGGCGGCACGCCGTCGCTGATGCAGCCGCAGACCGTCGGCGCCATTCTCGATGCGATCGGCAAGCACTGGCACGTCGCTTCGGATGTCGAGGTTTCGCTGGAGGCCAATCCAACCAGCGTCGAGGCGACCCGCTTTGCCGGCTATCGCACCGCCGGCGTCAACCGCGTGTCACTCGGTGTTCAGGCGATGGACGACGCCTCGCTGAAAATGCTGGGCCGCCTGCACACCGCCGAAGAAGCCATGAAGGCGGTGGCCATCGCGCGGCAAGCTTTCACGCGCTATTCGTTCGACCTGATCTATGCCCGGCCTGACCAGACGCCGGCGATGTGGACCGAGGAATTGACGCGCGCCATCGGCGAGGCGGCCGAGCATCTGTCGCTGTATCAGCTGACGATCGAGGAGGGCACGCCGTTCTTCGGCCTGCACGCCGCCGGCAAGCTGAAGACCCCCGACGAAGGTCTGGCGCGCACGCTCTACGATGTGACGCAGGAGGTCTGTGCGCGTCACGGCCTGCCGGCCTATGAGATCTCCAATCATGCGCGGCCGGGCGCGGAGTGCCGGCACAATCTCGTCTATTGGCGCGGCCAGGAATATGCCGGCATCGGTCCCGGCGCCCACGGCCGGCTCGATATCGACGGCATCCGGCACGCCATCGCGACCGACAAGCGGCCGGAAGCCTGGTTGATGCGAGTTGAATCCAACGGTCATGGCGTGATGACCGACGACGAGCTCAACCGCGAGGAGCGCGCCGACGAATTCCTGCTGATGGGGCTGCGGCTCGCCGAGGGCATCGACCCGAAGCGCTATGCCGCGATCTCCGGACGGCCGCTCGACCCGCGCCGCATCGCGCTGCTGCGCGAGGAGGGCGCGATCATCGTCGATGGAGACGGTCGCCTGCGGGTGACGCAGGACGGCTTTCCGGTGCTCGATGCCGTCGTGGCCGATCTCGCCGCCTGACGCTGCGCGCTTTTGTGTGGCGTTGAAGCTATGTGGCGTTAAAGCTCTTGGGCGCACCGGCGACAGCCTGCCCGCCCCCTGAGCCGACGCGCATGACCGCGAGCCCGCGCTCATTGGTGCCGTCGCTGCGGAAACGAAACAACCCGTCGATGCCGGCAAAGCCGGACGCGTTGGTCAGCACGTCTGGCGCGAAACGCTGCGCGCCTTGCGTCCGCGCCAGCGCCGCGACGAGGGCGACCGCATCATAAGCCAGAGTCGCTGTCCGGACGGGATCGCCGCCGAACCGCGTGCGATAGCGTCCCGCAAACGCGCGGAAGCCTGCGGGATCGGGCGCCGCGTAAAGGCCGCCCTGGAGACTGGCGCTGTTGTAGACCCGCGGATTATCCCACAGCCCGGTGCCGAGCAGCTGGATGTTGCGCAGATTGGCCCCCGCCGCCGTCAGCGCATCCGCCGTCGCAACTACCGAATCGCCGTCGTCCGCCAGCAACAGCGCGTCGGCACCGCCGAGCGACTGCGCCACGGTGCGCGCCGCCGTGTTGCGATCGCCGCTATATTTCTCGAAGGCCACGATCCGGCCGCCGCGCCGGCTGACCGCCGTCTTGAACGCACCTTCGACCACCGTGCCATAGGCGTTGTCGGGCAGCAGCGCCGCGAAGGAGCGCTTACCGACACTCGCCGAATAATCCACGATACGGATCGCGTCGGACTCCGGCAGGAAGCTCAGCAGGTACACGCCACGACCGGCGACGCTCGAATCGGTGGAAAAGGCGATCACCGAGATGTTGCGCGTGCGCGCGACCTGGGCGGTCGCTGGCACCGAGCCGGCGAACAGCGGACCGAGAATGATCTCGGCGCCCTCGTCGCAGGCCTGCTGTGCGCCCTGTTGCGCGCCTTGCGGACTGCCGGCGTCATCCTTGATCAACAGCTGGATATTGGGGTTCTGGAACTCGGCCAGCGCCATCTCGGCGGCGTTCTTCATCGACTGCGCCGCGATGCCCGCATTGCCCGAGGCCGACAAGGGCAGCAGCAGCCCGACCTTGACTTGGCCGTTTCCGGCTACCGCCGGTTGTAGCGGTGGCCCGGAGGGGCCGGTCGGTTGCTCGAACGGGTTGGGGATGCTCATGCCCTGCTGCACGCCCGAGCAGGCCGACAACAGCGGCGCGCCGACGATCAGGCCCAGCGCCGTTCGTCGGGCAACCCCATGCGAGTCCGGGCCGTGAGACTTGAGGCCGAAAGACCTGGGACCGTGAGACTTGGGATGACGCGGGCCCACCATGGCATCTCTTCGTTCGGCCGAGACGGCCAGAAGTTCCTTTATCGCACGCCCGTCGGGTCGCACTGATTCAGTCATATTGTCGATGAATAGTTAAGCAAAACAAAAGGCTGTCAGGGCCACACAGCCGATCAATTCGACGTTTTGCACGGCATATCCCCCGCTCGCACGCTGCCGCTTCCTTGACCGTTTCGAACTTGCCGGTCCGAACTTGAAGCTCCGATGAACGGGACGCCCCCGTCTGGATCGGAAGGTCGATCGGCCGGACGCCCGTTCCGCGGTGGCTTTCCCCGGCCGGGCCATTTAAATTACCCCGATGGGCGCGCACGCAACCTCGAACATGTCGCCGAACCCCGGCAATTCTTCCACCACATCTGCCACCACGCGGGGCTATATGGTGGCCGGACACCGCGTGACTGCCCCGAAGGCGCGACCGGGACTTTATCTCGTGGCGACGCCGATCGGCAATCTCGCCGACATCACGCTCCGGGCGCTGGAGACGCTGGCCGGTGTCGACGTCATCTTGTGCGAGGACACGCGGATTACGCGACGGCTGACCGAACGCTACGGCCTGTCATCGGAACTCGCCGCCTATCACGAGCACAATGCCGAAGCCGTGCGGCCAAGGATCCTGCAGCGCCTGGCCGAAGGTGCCGCCATCGCGCTCGTGTCCGATGCCGGCACGCCGTTGATTTCGGATCCCGGCTACAAGCTGGTGCGCGAAGCGTGCGGGGCCGGTCATGCCGTGACCGCACTGCCCGGCCCCTCGGCGGTGCTGGCCGCCTTGAGCGTGGCGGCGCTGCCGACCGATCGCTTCTTTTTCGAAGGCTTCCTGCCGGCCAAGCAGCAGGCGCGACGCGCGCGGCTGTCCGAGCTGGCGCGCGTCGAGGCGACGCTGGTGATGTTCGAGTCCGGCAACCGCGTGCAGGAGTGTCTGGCGGATCTCGCAGACGGCCTGCCCGGACGACAGGCCGCGATCTGCCGCGAGCTGACAAAGCTCCACGAGGAGGTCCTGCGGGGCGCGATCAGCGATCTGGCAGCGCAGGCCAATGAGCTGGAAACGCGCGGCGAGTTCGTGCTGGTGATCGGACCGCCGGCGCGCGATGCCGAGGTGCTGACGACGGATCAGCTCGACGCGCTGCTCGCGGATCTGCTGCAACGGTCGAGCGTCAAGGACGCTGTCATGCACGCCGTCGAACTCTCAGGCCGTCCGCGGCGCGAGGTCTATGCGCGCGCCCTCGAGCTCGCCAAGACCAAGCGGGCGGGAGAGGCCGATGGCGAAGGCTGAGCACACCAGCACGGCCAAGCCTTCCAAGCCAGCCGCGCCTGAGCGTGTCGCCGCATTTCGCACCGGGCTTTCGGCGGAAGCACGCGCCGCCGCGCTTCTGATCGCCAAGGGCTATCGGATTCTCGCCAAGCGCTTCCGCACGCCGCATGGCGAGATCGACATCATCGCGCGCAAGCGCGACCTCGTCGCCTTCGTGGAGGTCAAGGCCCGTGCCTCGCTCGACGATGCCGCCTATGCGGTGACGCCGCGTCAGCAGCAGCGCATCATCGATGCCGCGCAGGCTTGGCTGATGACGCATCCCGAACATGCCGAATTCGAGCTGCGGTTCGACGCAATTCTCGTTGCGCCGCGCAGCCTGCCGCGCCATCTGATAGCGGCATTCGACGCGAGCACCTGACATGACCTTACTGCAGCGAGCAGGGACCTGCCCATGAAACTGAATGTCGCCGTCCAGATGGACCCGATCGCGCGCATCAATATCCGCGGCGATTCGACCTTTGCGCTGCTGCTGGAGGCGCAGCGGCGGGGCCATGGCCTCTCCTACTACACGCCCGACAAGCTCTCGCTGCGCGGCGAGGAGCTGTACGCGCCGGTGCAGGCCTTGGCCGTGCGCGATGAAATCGGCGATCATTTCACGCTGGGCGAGCCGAAACCGACCGCCTTGGCCTCCTTCGATGTCGTGCTATTGCGACAGGATCCGCCGTTCGATCTCGCCTACATCACGTCGACGCATTTCCTGGAGCGGATCCATCCGAAAACGCTGGTGGTCAACGATCCCGCGAGCGTCCGCAACGCGCCGGAGAAACTGTTCGTGATGAACTTCCCGCAGTTGATGCCGCCGACGCTGATCTCGCGCGATCTCGACGAGATCAACGCCTTCCGCGCTCAGCACGGCGCCGTGGTGATGAAGCCGCTTCACGGCCATGGCGGGGCGGCCGTGTTCCGGGTCATGCCGCAGGACATGAATTTCGGCTCGCTGTTCGACATGTTCTCGGTGACCTTCAAGGAACCCTGGGTGATCCAGCGCTTCCTTCCCGAGGTGAAGCATGGCGACAAGCGCATCATCCTGGTCGACGGCGAGTTCGCCGGCGCCGTCAACCGGGTCCCGGCGGCCGACGATCTGCGCTCCAACATGGTTCGCGGCGGCGCCGCGCAGGCCACCGAGCTCAGCCCGCGCGAACGCGAGATCTGCGATACTCTGGGACCGGAATTGCGCGCCCGCGGCCTGTTGCTGGTCGGCATCGACGTGATCGACGGCAATCTCACCGAGATCAACGTGACCTCGCCGACCGGCATCCGCGCCATCTCGCGTCTGGGCGGGCCCGACATCGCCGCCCGCGTCTGGGACGTGATCGAGGCCAAGCGGCGTTGAGTGCGCCGACGTTCACGTTCGGCGCGCCGATAGCTGGGGATAAGGCCGATCAAAACGCCGGTGCGGCCCGCTCCGGGGCTGGTGGTCCGCGCCCAGAGCGCTGACGAGCGCGCAATCCATGGTATGACGCACGTCTCATGCGTCTCGTCCTGACCACCTGGAACATCAATTCGGTGCGCCTGCGCATCGACCTCGTCGCCAAGCTCATCAAGCAGGTCAGGCCCGATGTGCTGTGCCTGCAGGAGACCAAGTGCATCGACGACGCCTTTCCGCTGAAGCGATTCAAGCGGCTCGGCTATGAGCATATCGCGCTGAACGGCCAGAAGGGCTATCACGGCGTCGCCGTGATTTCGAAATGGCCGTTCGACAGCACCGACGTCAGGACGTTCTGCGACAAGGTGGATTCCCGGCATATTTCGGTGGCCTTCGGCGAGAAGGCGCAGCTGGCCCGGCCGCTGGTGCTGCATAATTTCTACGTGCCTGCCGGCGGCGACATTCCCGACCCCGCGCTCAATCCGAAATTCGAGCACAAGCTGCAATTCCTCGACGAGATGAAAGCGTGCGAGCCGTTGCACCCGCGCGGCGACGACCGCCACATCCTGGTCGGCGACCTCAATGTCGCGCCTCACGAGCACGACGTCTGGTCGCATAAGCAGCTTCTGAAGGTGGTGTCGCACACGCCGATCGAATGCGAGAAGCTGCTGGCGGCGCAGAGCCACGGCGCATGGGTCGATGTCGCCCGCGAGCGGATCCCGATGTCGGAGAAGGTCTACACTTGGTGGAGCTATCGCGCCGCCGACTGGACCGTCGGGAATCGCGGCCGGCGGCTCGACCACATCTGGGTGTCGCGCGCGCTGAAGGACAATGTCACCGATTTCAGCATCCTGCGCGACGCCCGCAGCTGGGAGCGTCCGTCAGATCATGTCCCGGTGACGGTGACGCTCGACGTGTAATTCGGGCATGATCCGGACAAGTGGAGACCGCATTTTCCGAAAAGACCCTGGTCAACAACGCGGAATGATCATGATGCGTTTCCGTGGAAACGCCTCATGGTCCAGAGGTCACGACATCAGCTTGGCGCCGGCCTTCAGGATGTCGCCGGCCAGCCGTGTCGCCCGATTGGCGAACTCCTCGCGCAGCCGCCGTGCCGCGACGGCATCGCTTTCCAACACGCGCTGGAACAGGCTGCGCGAAAGCCGAACCACCGACGCATATTCCAGGGCCGTCGCGGTCGCAGGGCGTCGCATCTCCACCAGCAGCGCCAGCTCGCCGATCAGCATGCCCGGCGTCGCGACAACCTCGGCTCCGACCTGGTCGCTGACGCGCAGCGAGCCGCGCTGCACCACATAGCCGCAATCAGCCGTGTCGCCCTCGCGGAACAGCGCCTCGCCGCTCTGGATGTTGCGCGGTTCGGACCCGATCGCAAGCATGCGCAGGGATTCGCGTCCCAACAGCCGCAGCGTCGGGACGCGCTCCAACAGCGCAATATCATCTTCGATCGACATCGAGAGCCCGGGGAAGGCAGAATTAATCCAATATCATAGACGGCGGACCGCCATCCCCGAACGTATCACGGCACCAGCTTGTAGCCACCGGCCTCCGTGACCAGAATCTCTGGATTTGCGGCATCTTTCTCGATCTTCTGCCGCAAACGGTAAATATGCGTTTCCAGCGTGTGGGTGGTGACGCCGGAATTGTAGCCCCACACCTCCTGCAGCAGCGTCTCGCGCGACACCGGCTGCTGGCCGGCACGGTAAAGGAACCGCAGGATGGCCGTTTCCTTTTCCGTGAGCCTGACCTTGCGGGCGTTCGCGCCGGTCAGCATCTTCGAGCCGGGGCGGAAGCTGTACGGACCGACCGAAAACACCGCATCCTCGCTGGCCTCGTGCTGGCGCAGCTGGGCGCGGATGCGCGCCAGCAGCACGGCGAAGCGGAACGGCTTGGCGACATAGTCATTGGCGCCGGATTCCAGGCCCAGGATCGTATCCGAATCAGTGTCGTGCCCGGTCAGCATGATGATCGGGGCCTTGAAACCGCCCTTGCGCAGGCTGCGCACCACCTCGCGACCGTCGGTGTCGGGCAGCCCGACATCCATCAGGACCAGATCGGGGGAATTGGCCTTCGCCGCGCTGGCGCCCTTGGCGCCGGTATCGACCGCCTGAGCCTCGAACTCGTCATGCAGCGACAGCTGCTCCATCAGTGTGTCGCGCAGATCGGTGTCGTCATCAACGATCAGGATCTTGCGGGCATTGGCCATTGGTACAAATCCTCTTGCTGGCGCCGGCGGGGATCGAATGATGGGCGCCTTCGACGGTGGGCAAAACAGGCTCATCAGCCCTGTTTCGTCTTGAAGTAGGGGGCTGTTACCGATTCACAAGCGCCCGACACTGTACTCCAGATTTGGGAAGGGAATGAGGTGAATGTCCTGTGTGACCCCGCGCGGGACCATTTGCCGACATTAAGGCAATTGACGGGCAATGCATGGCAATGAAAAGGCGCGTTGTTTCATATCATGACGCAAAGGGATCATCTGGTATGCCAACTACCACGATCCGGGTCCGGGCCGCCGCCGGGAATCGGCGGCGCGGCTGGCTGATCATGGAGGGACTGATCATCCCCGTTGCCCTGGGCCGCGGCGGCATCCTGGCCAATAAGCGCGAGGGCGACGGCGGCACGCCGCGCGGCCGCTTCCGGCCACACCGGCTGTGGTGGCGGGCCGACCGCCACCGGCGGCCGCAGACCCGGCTCCCCGTCCGTCCGATCGGCCCCGAGGACGCCTGGTGCGAGGATCCGGCCGATCGCCGCTACAACCGGCCGTTTCGGCTGCGCGGCGATCAGCCGGGGGACCGGCTGGCGCGCAGCGACCATCTCTATGACTTCATCATTGAGATCGACCACAACACGCGGCCCCGGATCGCCGGACGCGGCAGCGCTGTGTTCCTGCATTTAGCGCGGCCGAATTTCGGCCCCACCGCCGGCTGCGTGGCCATGACCCGGTCGGCAATGTTGCGGCTGTTGCAAAGCATCGGCCCGCGCACCAGGATCATCATCGAATGACAAGATTCTGAGGGAGGACACCATGCTCACGCCGAGCCAGGCCGTATCGGCCTCGCGGATCCTGCGTGAGCATTGGCGCAAGGGCAGCAAGGTCGCGGCATTGCCCCCAGATCTGCAGCCACGCAACCGCGCCGAAGGCTACGCCATCCAGGCCGAGATCGAGTCGCAATCCAGCGCGCCCTTGTTCGGCTGGAAGATCGCGGCGACCAGCGAAGCCGGGCAGCGCCACATCAACGTGGCCGGACCGCTGGCGGGCCGGATTCTCGCCGAGACCGTGCTGCCCGATGACGGCACGGCATCGATGGACGGCAATGCGATGCGGGTCGCGGAGCCGGAATTCGCCTTTCGCATGGCCAACGACCTGTCGCCGCGGACCACGCCCTACGACGTCGCCGAGGTGCTCGCCGCCGTGGCGACGCTGCATCCAGCCATCGAGATCCCTGATTCGCGGTTCGCCGATTTCGTCACGGCCGGCGAGGCGCAGCTGATCGCCGACAATGCCTGCGCCCATCTGTTTGTGCTGGGCGCTCCGGCGACTGCGGATTGGCGCAGCCGTGATCTGGTCGAGGAACGCCCCCGGATTACGCTCAGCGGCCGGGACTTCATCGGCCACGGTCGCAACGTGCTCGGCGATCCCCGCGTGGCGCTGGCGTGGCTGGTCAACGAACTCCGGGCGCTGGGACTGACGTTACGGGCAGGGCAGGTGGTCACGACCGGCACCTGCCATCCGCCACTGCCGATCGGCAGTGGCGACAGGATGGACGTCGATTTCGGGGACATCGGACGGGTCTCGGTGCGCTTCGCCTAACGACGCTCATTCTCGCGCGCGGTGGCCTCAGCCGCTGCGTGGCCCGTCAGCGATGGCCGAAGATCGCCGAGCCGACGCGCACATGCGTGGCGCCGAACTGAATGGCCGTGGCGAAATCGGCGCTCATGCCCATCGACAGATTCGCAAGGCCGTTGCGCGCCGCGATCTTGGCGGTCAGCGCGAAATGCGGACCCGGTGCCTCGTCGACCGGCGGAATGCACATCAGGCCGGAAATCTCCAACCCATAATCCTTGCGGCAGGCCGCCACGAACGCGTCGGCTTCACCGGGCGCGATGCCGGCTTTTTGCGGCTCCTCGCCGGTGTTGATCTGAACGAACAGCTGCGGATGCCTGTTCTGCGCCGCAATTTCCTTGGCGAGCGCGGCGCACAGGCTCGGACGATCCACCGAATGAATGGCGTCAAACAGCGCCACCGCCTCCTTGGCCTTGTTGGACTGCAACGGCCCGATCAGATGCAGCGACAGCCCCGGATGCGCCGCCATCAGCGCCGGCCATTTTCCTTTGGCTTCCTGGACCCGGTTCTCGCCGAACACGCGCTGGCCGGCCGCGATGACCGGCTCGATCGCATCCGCCGCAAACGTCTTGGACACGGCGATCAAGGTGACTGAGGCTCGCTCGCGTTTGGCGTCGCGGCACGCCCGCAGGATCTCCTGCTCGACGGCAGTGAGCGCGGATGGTGAAGACGAGGTGAAGCTGGTCGGGGCATCTGGCACGAGGGTGTCCGTCGGTAGATTTACGGGTTTGGCTGCAATTTTACGGAGTTCGGGAAAGGCTTCTTGAACCCTTCTCCCTACCTTGCGCGATCGGGGGCAGGGGGAAAAAATGCCAAGCATCCGCTTCAATCGCAATAGAGTGAAGCTGAACCGGCTGTTGGGGATTCGGGCACGGCTGGCGCTGCTGGCCGTGATCCTGGTTGCGCCGTTGATGCTGGAACGCGCGCGGTCGCTCGAAACCGCCCGCACGCGACAGATTGCGCTCGCTTCCGAAGAGTTCTTCAATATCGCCCGACAAAGCGCCGACATGCAGCGCGAGGTCATCATGTCGGTCGAAACGGTGCTGAAATCCACCGCCTATGTCCGCGCGTCGGCGTCCGGCGTCAGCCGCAGCTGCGATATGCTGCGCGCCAGCCTGCCGACAACGCTGCCCTGGATCCGCACCCTGATGATCGCCGGACGGGACGGACGCATCCAATGCTCCACCAATAATCAATATGTCGGTCTCGACTTCAGCGAGCGGCCTTATTTCCGCGGTGCGCAGGAGACCCGCGACTTCGTGTTCAGCGACTATCTGCTGTCGAAACCGACGCACATGCCGATCGTCATGGCCGCCTATCCGGTCGCAGCGATCACCGGGGAGCCAGACGCCGTCATGCTGGCGAGTGTCAATCTGGAATGGATGTCCAAGATCATGAGCAATCTTGGCGGCCGTCCGGGAATCACGGCGGTGCTGATCGACAGCGAGGGAACCGTGCTGGCCGCCCCGACCGATCGCACCGAGCTGATCGGACGGCCGCTCGACAGCGTGCCCCTGCTGTCGGCGGTGGCCGAGACCGCGATGAGTTCCGACAAGCCTTCAGACACCGTCTCGTTCACGGCCGCCGACGGATCAAAACGCGCGATCAATTTCACGCGCATCGCCGACACCGGCTCGCGCCTGATCGTCAGCATCGATGAAACCCGCGTCACCGCCGCGATCGACCGGGACATCCGCAACGCCTATCTGCAGGCCGGGCTGGTTTGCCTGATCGTGCTGCTCGGCGCGCTGATCGCGGCGGAGAAGCTGATCGTCAAGCCCGTCAACATGCTCGCGGCGACCGCGAAGCGCTTCGGGCTCGGCCAATGGTCGGCGCGTGTCGCCACCAAGAACCTGCCCTCGGAATTCGTGCCGCTGGCGAAGTCGTTCAATGCCATGGCCGCCAAACTCGGCCAGCGCGAGCGCGAGCTCATTGCCGCCAATGACCGGCTCACCGTGATGGCTTCGATCGACATGCTGTCCGGACTGGCCAACCGGCGCGGCTTCCAGAACCATATCGACGTCGAATGGGCACGCGCCCTGCAGACCGGCGCCGAGCTCTCGCTGCTGATGATCGATGTCGATCACTTCAAGCTCTACAACGACACCTATGGCCATCCGGAAGGCGATGCCTGCCTGTCCCGGCTTGGCGAGACCTTGGCGCAGATCGCGCAAGCCACCGACGCCTTTGCCGGACGCTATGGCGGCGAGGAGTTCTGTCTCTTGATTCCCGGAATCGATGCGCGGCAGGCTTTCGAGATCGGCGAGCAGATCCGTTATGCGGTGCTCGAGCTGAACCTGCCGCATGCGACTTCGGCGTATCGCTGCGTCACCGTCAGCGTGGGCGTGGCCTCTGCGCGGCCCAACGACGCGCTCGCGACGACCGACCTGATCGAAGCCGCCGACGCCGCGCTCTATGCCGCAAAGCACCACGGCCGCAACACCGTCATTGCGCACGGGCTGGTGGACTCTGCTCGCGAAACAACCGGCGTGGCGCGCGCGGGATAAGCAGCGCAAGATGGTCAGCCGACCGCGAGCTTGCGGTCGAGCTCGAGCTCGGTGATGACGCGGTTGCGGCCGAGCTTCTTGGCGAGATAGAGGGCGCGGTCGCAGCGGTCGATCAGATCGGCCATCGATTCGCCGAACTGAAACTGGCCCACGCCGATCGACACGGTGATCTGGGGCAGCACCTCGCCGGTTGAACGCCGGGTGAACTGACAATCCGCGATCGTGCGCCGGATCCGTTCCGCAATGGCATGGCAGCCTTCGAGATCGGTCTGCGGCAGCACTGCGATCAGCTCCTCGCCACCATAGCGTGCCGGAAGATCCTGGTCGCGGACCCGCTCGCGGAGTGCCTTGGCCACCAGGCGCAGCACCTGATCACCGACACCGTGACCGTAATTGTCATTGAACTTCTTGAAGTGATCGACGTCGATCAGCAGGATGCTGAGCGGCTCGTCCCTCTCCATCGACTCGATCTGGGCGTGACGGAAGAATTCCTCGAGCGCGCGGCGATTTGGCAGACCAGTCAGCGTATCGGTGCGCGCGCGCTGCTCCGATTTGTTGAGCGAGTCTCTGATCGTGTCGAGCTCGCGCGACTTCTCGGCGAAGCTCGCTTCGAGCTTGGCCGCCCGCGCGGTGGCCTGGGCGAGTTCGCTGACGAGATTCTCGATCAGGATCTTCGGATCGACACCCTGCTCGCTGCGCTCGGCGACGCCGTCGATCGCCGCCATATGCGTGCGGTTGTCGGCGATGGCGGCGGTCAGATAGCTCTCGGCGGAATCCATCACGCCATGCAGCTGTTGCGAGACCTTATGGACGACAGCCGCTTCCGTTCCCTGCTGGCCGATATAGGTGTCGAACAGCGCCTGGTTTGTGGTCTTGTCGAACTTCCGCTTGTTGCTGACAAGAATGTCGACGGCACGCTTCAGGTCCGACGCCGATCCCAGCGAGTACTTGAACCACAAATGGAAGTTGTTAGGCGTGGGGGGCACGCGCTGCTGAGCCATGGAACGCATGGCCTTGTCCGCGACCGTCGTCGCGTACTCGAAGTCAAGCTCGTCGAACGTAGCGCCGGACACGATGCGGAGTGTTCCAAGATGCTGGCTGGGGATCTTGATTATGCACTCAGTCTCCCATTCAAGTCTTAACCGTGCCTCAATCGAACCTTCGACACCCCTGACGGAGCCGCTAAAAAACGCGCAATTACCGTCGCTTAGTTGATGCTCGAAATGGTATCATCATCTCCCGCCCCATTGACCCGCGTGCCGCTTTTGTGGCCTAGTCCGCCGTCTTGAAACGACGCGAATCCTCGAAAATTACAAGCGATTCCATGACATCCGAACGCTACAACGCCCGTGAAGCCGAGCCGCGCTGGCAGCGCCAGTGGGACGAGAAGGCGATCTTCGCCACCAAGAACGACGATCCGCGTCCGAAATACTACGTACTCGAGATGTTTCCCTATCCATCGGGGCGCATCCATATCGGCCATGTCCGTAATTATACGCTGGGCGACGTGCTGGCGCGCTTCATGCGCGCCAAGGGTTTCAACGTACTGCACCCGATGGGCTGGGACGCGTTCGGCCTGCCGGCCGAGAACGCCGCGATCGAGCGCAAGGTCGCGCCGAAAGCATGGACCTACGACAATATCGCGGCAATGAAGAAGCAGCTGCGCTCGATCGGCCTGTCGCTCGACTGGGCCCGCGAGTTCGCGACCTGCGACCCGTCCTACTACAAGCACCAGCAGAAGATGTTCCTCGACTTCATGCAGGCGGGGCTGGTGGAGCGCGAGCAGCGCAAGGTGAACTGGGATCCGGTCGACATGACCGTGCTCGCCAACGAGCAGGTCATCGACGGCCGCGGCTGGCGCTCCGGTGCGGTGGTCGAACAGCGTGAGATGAACCAGTGGGTGTTCAAGATCACGAAGTACTCGCAGGAGCTGCTGGACGCGCTGGACGGACTGGACCGCTGGCCCGACAAGGTGCGGCTGATGCAGCGCAACTGGATCGGCCGCTCCGAGGGCCTGCTGATCCGCTTCGCGCTGGATCCGCAGACCACACCGGCGGGCGAGACCGAGCTGAAGATCTTCACGACGCGACCGGACACGCTGTTCGGCGCCAAGTTCATGGCGATCTCGGCCGACCATCCGCTGGCGCAGGCGGCCGCGGCCAAGAACCCGGAACTCGCCGCGTTCATCGCCGAGATCAAGCGCATCGGCACCGCCCAGGAGGCAATCGACACCGCGGAGAAGCAGGGCTTCGATACCGGCATCCGCGCGGTGCATCCGTTCGACCCGAGCTGGACCCTGCCGGTCTATGTCGCCAATTTCGTACTGATGGAGTACGGCACCGGCGCCATCTTCGGCTGTCCGGCGCATGACCAGCGCGACCTCGACTTCGTCAACAAATACGGTCTCGGCAACACGCCGGTGGTCTGCCCGGAGGGGCAGGACCCGGCGTCGTTCGTGATCACCGACACCGCCTTCGACGGCGACGGGCGCCTGATCAATTCGCGCTTCCTCGACGGCATGACCATCGCGCAGGCCAAGGACGAGGTCGCCAAGCGGCTCGAGGCCGAGCAGCGCGGCGGCGCGGCGGTCGGCGAGCGCCAGGTCAATTTCCGCCTGCGCGACTGGGGCATCTCGCGGCAGCGTTATTGGGGCTGCCCGATCCCGGTGATCCATTGCCCGACATGCGATGTCGTGCCGGTGCCGGCTAAGGACCTGCCCGTGGTGCTGCCGGACGACGTCACCTTCGACAAGCCGGGCAACGCGCTCGACCACCATCCGACCTGGAAGCACGTCACCTGCCCGAAATGCGGGGGCAAGGCGACCCGCGAAACCGACACCATGGACACCTTCGTCGATTCGTCCTGGTACTTCGCCCGCTTCACCGATCCGTGGAACGAGACCGCGCCGACCACACCCGATGTCGCCAACCGGATGATGCCGGTCGACCAGTATATCGGCGGCGTCGAGCACGCGATCCTGCATCTGCTCTACAGCCGCTTCTTCACCCGCGCGATGAAGGCGACCGGGCACGTCGCGATGGACGAGCCGTTCGCCGGCATGTTCACGCAGGGCATGGTGGTGCATGAGACCTATCAGAAGGCCGACGGCACCTACGTCAATCCGGCCGAGGTCAAGATCGAGGTCGGCGGCAATGGCCGCCGCGCGGTGCTGACCGCGACCGGCGAGGACATCACGATCGGCCCGATCGAGAAGATGTCGAAGTCGAAAAAGAACACGGTCGATCCCGACGACATCATCGAGAGCTACGGCGCCGACGTCGCCCGCTGGTTCATGCTGTCGGACTCGCCGCCGGACCGCGACGTGATCTGGAGCGACGAGCGGGTCCAGGGCGCGGCACGCTTCGTCCAGCGTCTCTGGCGGCTGGTCAACGAATCGGTCGCAGCAGGCCAGGAGGCGCCCTCCTCCCGCCCGGCCACGTTCGGCCCGGACGCGCTGGCGCTGCGCAAGGCCGCGCATGGCGCGCTCGACAAGGTGACCGGCGGCATCGAGCGGCTGCATTTCAACGTCTGCCTGGCGCATATCCGCGAATTCGCCAATGCGCTGGCCGAGGTGCTGGCGCGGCCGGCCAAGCCGGCGCCCGACCTGGCCTGGGCGATCCGCGAGGCGGCCCGGATCCTGGTGCAGCTGTTCTCGCCGATGATGCCGCATCTGGCTGAGGAATGCTGGCAGGTGCTGGGCCAGGGCGGGCTGATCTCGGAGGCCTCCTGGCCGCAAATCGAACGAGATTTGCTGGTTGAGGACAGCGTGACCCTGGTCGTGCAGGTCAACGGCAAGAAGCGCGGAGAAGTCACAGTCGCCAGCAACGCGCAGAATCCGGAAATTGAGTCTGCCGTTTTGGCCCTTGATGCAGTAAAATTGGCGCTGGATGGCAAGCCCGTCCGCAAGGTGATCATTGTTCCCAAGAGGATCGTGAATGTCGTCGGCTAGGTTTCGGATCGCTGCGCGCCTGGTCGCCGTGGCCGCTTTGGCTGGCCTGACGGCCGGCTGCTTCCAGCCGATGTATGCCGAGCATGCCGACGGCACGCCCGGACTGCGCGACAAGCTGGCCGGCATCGAGCTGCCGCCGGTCGACAAGCCGAACGCGTCGCCGGAGGCCCGCATCGGCGTCGGCATCCGCAATGCACTCGCCTTCAAGCTCTACGGCACCGCGACCGGCACGGCGCCGACGCACAAATTGGTGCTGAAGTTCCAGACCAGCCGGTCGTCCCTGATCGTGTCGCAGACCACGGGCCTGCCGACCACCGAGAATGTCGGCATCGACGCCCAGTACAATCTGGTCGAGCTCGCCACCAACAAGTCGGTCATGACCGGGACCACCTTCGCCCGCACCTCCTACGACATTCCCGGATCGTATCAGCGCTTCTCGCGCCAGCGCGCGTTCCGCGACGCCGAGGACCGCGCCGCCGAGCAGATCGCCGAAAACATCAAGACCAGGCTCGCGGCCTATTTCACCGCGGGCACCTGAGGCACGGCTGACACCGCCGTGGTTGCGCTGCGCGGAAAAGACATCGACGCCTTCCTGGGCCGACCCGATCCCGCGCGGCCGCTGATTCTGCTGTACGGCCCGGATACCGGGCTGGTCCGCGAGCGCGCCGACGCGCTGATGGCGTCAGCCGTCGACAATCCGGACGATCCGTTTTCCGTCGTGAAACTCGATGGCGACGAACTCGCCGCCGAGCCCTCAAGGCTCGTCGACGAGGCCATGACGGTGCCGCTGTTCGGCGGCCGCCGCGCCATCCGGGTGCGCGCGGGATCGCGCAATTTTGCGTCCGGGGTCGAAACGCTCAGCCAGATGACCGTGCGGGACTGCCGCATCGTGATCGAGGCCGGCGATATCAGACCGGATTCACCGCTGCGCAAGATCTGCGAAAAGGCGACGACAGCGGCGGCGATCGGCTGCTATCCGGACACCGAGCGCGATCTGGCCCGGCTGATCGACGAGGAGCTCCGCGTCGCCGCTTTGCGCATCGCGCCGGATGCCAGGGCCTCGTTGATGGCGCTGCTCGGCGGCGACCGTCAGGCCTCGCGCAACGAGTTGCGCAAGCTGACCTTGTTCGCCCATGGCGAGGGCGAGGTGACGCTCGATCATGTCATGGCTGTCGTCGCCGATGCCTCGGAGATGAAGCTCGACCCGATCGTCGACGGCGCGTTCGGCGGCAAGCCGGATGTCGTCGAAACCGAGTTCGGCAAGGCGATGATCGCCGGCACCTATCCCGGCGTCATCATCTCGGCGGCGCAACGGCACGCCGCATGGCTGCACAAATCAGCGCTCGCCGTCGCCTCGGGGACGCCGGTATCGAGCATCCTGGAGGGTGGTTTTCCGCGACTGCATTTCTCACGCAAGCCGAGCGCCGAGATGGCGCTGCGCAACTTCTCCCCTGCCCGGCTGCTGCCGATCATCGACCAGCTGGCCACCGCCGCACTCGACATGCGCAAGCAGACGGGACTGGCCGCGGCCATCGCGCAGCGGACGTTGTTGTCGATCGCGGTGAATGCGCGGCGGAAGGGCTGATCGGTCCTCATCAGGATGCCGGCTGATCTCACATCGACATCGCATTGAGGCACAAGGCGGAGCGCCAACCTCCAGCGTCATTCCGCGGCGACGCCCGCCAGCGCGGCGAGACCGGAATGACCAAGGAGAGCGCGGAAGCGCCTTGGGCAAGCGCGATCGTTCGCGTCGTCGGATGCGTAGCTCCGTCAAAGTAGAACTGCGTCAAGCCCGCCCATGACGAAAGGTGAGAGCAGAGCAACATACTCACAGGGATGTCGCAGGCGCGGGCGGGCCGACACGAGTAGCATCCTCGGGGACCTCACACCTCAATCATCAGGCGTTTCCACGGAAACGCCTCATGATCTTTCTTCTTTATTTGAGCAAGATCTTTTCGGGAAACCGGTTTCCACTTTTCCGGATCATGCTCTAACCCTGCTCCAACCTCCGCATCACCTCATCGAGCTGCTCGAGGCTGCGATAGGTGATCTGCACCGTGCCGCCGGGATCGCGGTGGCTGATCGACACCGTGAGACCGAGTGCATCACCGACGCGCTTCTCCAACGCCAGCGTGTCGGCATCCTTCTTCTCCGGCGCTGCGCCGCCGCCGGAGCTGCGCGGCTTCTGCGGCTTGCGCTCGGGCACACCCTCGTCATGCGCGAGTGCCTCGGTCTGACGAACGTTCAACCCTTCGGCGATGATCTTCTTCGCGGCGGTCAGCGGATCCGGCAAGTTGATCAGCGCGCGCGCATGGCCGGCCGAAATCTCGCCGGTGGCAATGAAGCCCTGCACCTCGGCCGGCAGCTTGGTCAGCCGCATCATGTTGGCGACGTGGCTGCGGCTCTTGCCGACAATCTTGGCAATCTCTTCCTGGTTGCGTTTGAACTCGTTGGCGAGCGCGTGATAGCCCTGCGCCTCCTCCATCGGGTTCAGATCCTCGCGCTGCACATTCTCGATGATCGCGAGCTCCAGCGCATCGCTGTCGCTGACATCGACGGGAACGATCGGCACCTCGTGCAGACCCGCGGCCTGCGACGCCCGCCAGCGCCGTTCGCCGGCGATGATCTCGTAGCGATCCTGCTGGCCCTTGATCGGACGCACCACGATCGGCTGGATCACGCCATGCTGCTTGATCGAGGCCGAGAGCTCGGCGAGCTCGCTGTCGGAAAACGTCTTGCGCGGATTGCGCGGGTTCGGCTTGAGAAACTCGATCGGCACCTTGCGCTGATTGCGCGGCCGTTCCGGCGGCGCGCCCGCCTCGCGGCCGACGTCACCGATCAAACTTGCAAGACCCCGGCCCAACCGCGATCGCGACTCGTCCGCCATCGCCTTCTCCTTTGGATTCACGTCAAGCTCCGCTCGCGTCCTGCTGCCGAGCTACGCGTCGGCACAATAAAAAGGGATCGCGAACCCCGCGACCGGGATCCGCCGTCATCCTCGAATAGAGCCCGGATGACGCAAGGTCACCCGGAGCAAAGGCATTGATCAGTTGGCGCGCAGATCGCGCTCGCGCTGGATGACCTCGGTCGCGAGCTTCAGATAGGCTTCGCTGCCGACGCATTTGAGGTCATAGACCAGCACCGGCTTGCCATAGGACGGCGCTTCCGAGATGCGGACGTTGCGCGGGATCATCGTGTTGTAGACCTTCGATCCCATGAACTGACGCACATCGGCGACGACCTGATTGGACAGGTTGTTGCGCGAGTCGAACATGGTCAGCACGATGCCGTGGATCGACAGGTTCGGATTCAAGGTCGAGCGCACCTGCTCCACGGTCTGCAGCAATTGCGACAGACCTTCGAGCGCGAAGAACTCACATTGCAGCGGCACCAGGATCGCGTCCGACGCCGCCATGGCGTTGACGGTCAGCAGGTTCAGCGACGGTGGACAGTCGACCAGCACATAGGTGTAGTCGTTCTCCGGCGAGACATTGTTGTTCAGGCCGGCGATCGCATCGCGCAGACGGAACGCGCGGTTGGCGCTGTTGCCGAGCTCGAGCTCCAGACCCGACAGGTCCATCGTCGAGGACGCGATGTGCAGCCGCGGCACGGCGGTCGCCACCACGGCGTCGCGCAGCGAGGCCTCGCCGATCAGCACATCGTAAGTCGAGCAGTTGCGGCTGCCGCGGTCGATGCCGAGTCCGGTCGAGGCGTTGCCCTGCGGATCGAGATCGACGATCAGCACGCGCTCGCCGATGGCCGCCAGCGCCGTGCCGAGATTGATCGCGGTCGTGGTCTTGCCGACCCCGCCCTTCTGGTTGGCGAGCGCCAGGATGCGCGGATGCCCATCCGGGTGAGGGGCTCTATCTTCTTGATAAATTTGATCAATTACGGCCATGCGCGATCGCCATCGGTTGTCAGCGGAATTCAGTTGTGTCGCTCGATGCAATCGATTGCGACGATCCAGCCCTGCCCGCCCGTCCGGCTGGAGTAAAGTTTCGGCTCAATTTTCCAATACTTAGTAGATTCGGTCAATTCCGCTTCTACATCTTGACCCTTGAGAAACAGCGCTTTCGCGCCTCTTTTCACCAAGGGCTCCGCAAAGCCGATGAGTTGATGTAGCGGAGCCAGGGCGCGTGCGGTCACGCAATCGACTCCCCCGCTCCACTTCTCCACGATATCCCCGATTTCTGACAAATGCACGATCCCCGGAGCGCCGGTGACGCGAATGGCTTCGCGAAGAAAGGCCGCCTTCTTGGCGATGCGCTCCACCAGGTGGACCTGCGCGCCCGGCCGCTCGGCCAGGGCGCAAGCAAGGACCACACCGGGAAAGCCGCCGCCGCTGCCGAGATCGACCCAGATCTTTGCGTCGGGCACGAGATCCAGCAGCTGCAGCGAATCCGAAATGTGCCGAGTCCACAAATGCGGCAGAGTCGAAGGCGCGACCAGATTCGTCTTGGCCTGCCATTCCAGCAGCAACGCAACATAGCGATCAAGGCGCTGTTCCGTTTCACGTGAAACGGGTGTCAGCGCGAGGGCTGCCGCCTTGTCCGCCGCGATCAATTTGGACGCCACCACCGCCGATGTCTGTTTCACGTGAAACGCCTTCAGACCATAGCTTTGCTGCGCCGGGCTTCACGGCGGAGATAGGCTGCCAGGATTCCGAGCGCTGCCGGCGTCATGCCGTCGATCCGTCCCGCCTGCCCGATCGTCCACGGCCTGGCGGCGGTCAACTTCGCACGGGCTTCGTTCGAGAGACCCGGCACGAGCGCGTAGTCGATGTCGCCCAGCACCAGACCCTCATCGCGTCGGAACGCGTCGACGTCCTCGCTCTGCCGACGAACATAGACATCGTATTTCGCATCGATCTCGAGATGGACGGCAATGGCTGGTTCGATCGTGCCGAGCTCGGGCCAGATGCCTCGCACCTCGGAGAAACCGATCTCCGGATAAGCCATCAGCTCGAAGGCCGAGCGGCGCTGGCCGTCCCGGTTGAGCGTGAGTCCGTACTTGGCGGCCTCGTTCGGCGTGATGGTCACAGACCTTGCCAGCGACCGCGCCGCTTCGAGCGCATCCATCTTCGTCCGGTGGAAATGCGCGCGATCCGCCCCGACACAACCGAGCGCAATGCCCTTGTCGGTCAAGCGCTGGTCGGCATTGTCGGCGCGCAGGGTGAGACGATACTCCGCCCGCGAGGTGAACATCCGGTACGGCTCGGTGATCCCGCGGGTCACGAGGTCGTCGATCATGACACCGACGTAGCCGTCGGCGCGATCGAAGACGATCGGCTCCCCGCCTCCCGCGGTAAGAGCCGCATTGAGCCCGGCCACCAGACCCTGCGCCGCAGCCTCTTCGTATCCGGTGGTGCCGTTGATCTGGCCGGCCAGAAACAGACCTCGCATCCGCTTGGTCTGAAGCGTCGGCTCGAGTTCGCGCGGATCGACATGATCATATTCGATCGCATAGCCCGGCCGGATCATCCGGACGCGCTCGAGCCCCGGAATAGTCGGAAGCAGCGCGAGTTGAACCTCTTCCGGCAGTGACGTCGAAATGCCGTTCGGATAGACGGTCGTGTCGTCGAGCCCCTCGGGCTCCAGAAAAATCTGATGACCATCGCGATCACCGAAGCGAACGATCTTGTCCTCGACCGAGGGACAATAACGTGGGCCGGTCGACTTGATCTGGCCGGAATACATCGGCGAGCGATGTACATTGGCGCGGATCACGTCATGGGTCGCGGTCGTTGTCCGGGTAATGCCACATTGGATCTGTGGCGTCGTGATAGTCTGGGTCAGGACGGAGAACGGCTCCGGCGGATCGTCTCCCGGCTGCATCTCCACAGCCGACCAATCGATCGTCGTCCCATCGAGCCGCGGCGGCGTTCCGGTCTTGAGCCGGCCGAGACGAAATCCAATCGCTTCGAGCGATTGCGACAAACCCAGCGCTGGCGCTTCGCCGACGCGACCGGCGGGCCAAGTCTTCTCGCCGAGATGGATGAGCCCGCGGAGGAAGGTGCCGGTGGTGATAACGATGGCACCGCAGGCCAAGGGCCGGCCATCAGCCAGCCTGAGTCCAGTGATCTGTCCATCCGCAACCATCAGCTGATCCGCCTCACCTTCAACCACGGTCAGGTTCGCCGTCTCGCGGATCGCGGCCTGCATCGCCGCGGCATAAAGCTTACGATCGGCCTGGGCGCGGGGGCCCCGGACGGCAGGACCCTTCCGGCGATTCAGGACGCGAAACTGGATACCGCCCGCGTCAGCGACCCGGCCCATCAATCCATCCAGCGCATCGACTTCCCGAACCAGGTGACCTTTGCCAAGTCCACCGATCGCCGGATTGCAGGACATGGCGCCGATGGTCGCGAAATGATGCGTGACCAGCGCGGTGCGGGCGCCCATGCGCGCCGAAGCCGCGGCCGCCTCGCAGCCCGCATGGCCGCCGCCAATGACGATGACGTCGTAGGATGTCAGGTGATCGCTCATGGCCGACTATCTAACGCTCAAGGACGATGCTCGGAAGACGTTTCACGTGAAACATTGCGCACAGGTGTTTCACGTGAAACATCGAGGCCGCGCTGACGCCGTTTCACGTGAAACGTCCCGCTGAAGTGCTCTGCGGACGTCGGCCGAGTTCGCGTTGATCAGTTCTCTGGTTCCGCTGTGTTTCACGTGAAACAATTGACGCCCGGTTAACCAAAGAACGATTGGTTAAGTATATCTGCTCTCCGCTACTTCCCGATACAGAACTCGCGAAAGATCACGTCGAGCAGATCCTCAACATCCACCCGTCCCAAAAGACGTCCGAGCGCAAGCGCGGCGATGCGCAGCTCCTCAGCTGCGAGCTCCTCGCCCAAGTCGACGACCGCGATGCTCCGGCGAAGCGCTGCAGCGGTCTCGCTCAGCAACGTCCGCTGCCGCTCTCGCGTGATCAGGCCGTGCTCCGTCGAGCCGAAATAGTCCCGCGCGAAACCGACCAGAGCTTCCAGCAGATCTGACATCCCTGCTCCGCTTCGCGCCGAGATCGCGAACACGGGACTCTCGGGGCTGACAGAGATCGCTCCGCTCTGCTCCGTGATCATTAGATCGATCTTGTTACGGACGAACCAGATCGGACCATCAGTCTGGCGCTCCAGCTCTGCCTGGTCATCTTCGGTCAGCCAGAGCACGAGATCGGCTTGAGCCGCACGGTCCCTGGCACGCCGGACCCCCTCCTGCTCCACTGGATCATCAGTCTGCCGGATGCCCGCGGTATCAATCACGGTCACCGGATAGCCGTCGAGGTCGAGCGCGACCTCGATCAGGTCACGCGTCGTGCCCGCATGCGGGGACACGATCGCGACCTCGCGCCGCGCCAGTTGATTCATCAGCGTCGACTTGCCGGCATTCGGCGGTCCGGCGATGACCACAGTCAGCCCGTCGCGCAGCCGCTCTGCCCGGCCCTGTGCCGCCAAGACCTCCTCGATCTCTGCCAGGAGTTGCCTGATCCACGCGAGCGCCGGAGCGATCAGCTCCGCCGGTACGTCTCCCTCATCGGCAAAGTCGATGCCGGCTTCGATCAGTGCCGCCGCCTGGATGATCTGGTCGCGCCAACTCCGGGCTTTGTCCCCGAGCAGTCCCTTGAGCTGTCGGAGCGCCTGGCGCCGCTGCCGGTCGGTGTCGGCATGAATGAGATCATCAAGGCCTTCGGCCTCGGTCAGATCGATCTTGCCGTTCTCGAAAGCACGCCGGGTGAATTCACCGCGATCGGCGGCGCGCATCTGCGGCATCGCTGACAGCAGGGAGACCAGCGTGGTGATGACGGCGCGACTGCCATGGACATGTAGCTCGGCGACATCCTCACCGGTCGCGCTGGCCGGTCCCGGAAACCACAGCACCACCGCATCGTCGATCGGATCGCCACGATCGTCGCGAAGCAAAGCGCGGGTCGCCAGACGTGGCGGCGGCAGCTTGCCTGTCAGCGTCTGAAGCGCCGGGCCGGCACCAACTCCCGACAGCCTGACGATAGCGATCGCGCTCGGCGGGCGTCCGGAGGACAGCGCAAAAATGGTCTGATCATGAGGATGCATAATCCTCAGTTGGGCTCACCGGATCCGAAAGACAATCGGTTTGCGCTGGCATGCTTTACGCTGGATGGCGAACGCCCCGTCACGAGTAGCCCTCGGCTCGAGAACTGCGCGCCGGCGTCGCGAATCGTGAGACTGCGATAAGGGCCTTAGGGCTCGAGATCTTACCAGGGGGCGCGCAAGCTCCGACTCGATCTCAGAGGGATCATGCGCCGAATGGAGACGGAGAGCTGATCGTCATGCAGGCTGATCCGGATGTCTCATTCGTTGTCACGACAGACCTGCATACTCGGACCGAGTCCGGCATGAGCGGCAAAGGCAGCACGGTCACCCGTGGCGCCACAAAACAAGCCAAAACAAAAAGGGCGCTCCGAAGAGCGCCCTTGCCGGATCCGGAGATCGGTCCGTCGATCAGGTGTTCATCGACTCGAAGAACTCCGCATTGCTCTTGGTGCTGCGCAGCTTGTCGAGCAGGAAGTCGATCGCGTCCATGGTGCCCATCGGATTGAGGATGCGGCGGAGCACGTACATCTTCTTGAGGTTCTGCGGCTCGGTGATGAGCTCTTCTTTGCGGGTGCCAGAGCGCGCGATGTCGATCGCCGGGAAGGTCCGCTTGTCCGCGACCTTGCGGTCGAGGATGAGCTCGGAGTTGCCGGTACCCTTGAACTCTTCGAAGATGACCTCGTCCATGCGGCTGCCGGTATCGACCAGCGCGGTCGCGATAATGGTCAAGGAGCCGCCCTCCTCGATGTTGCGGGCCGCACCGAAGAAGCGCTTCGGCCGCTGCAGCGCATTGGCGTCGACACCGCCGGTCAGCACCTTGCCCGAGGACGGCACGACGGTGTTGTAGGCGCGGCCGAGGCGGGTGATCGAGTCCAGCAGGATGACCACGTCGCGGCCATGCTCGACCAGGCGCTTGGCCTTTTCGATCACCATCTCCGCGACCTGAACGTGACGCGCAGCCGGTTCGTCGAAGGTCGACGACACGACCTCGCCCTTGACCGAGCGCTGCATGTCCGTGACTTCCTCCGGACGCTCGTCGATCAGGAGCACGATGAGGTAGCACTCGGGATGATTGGCCGTGATCGAGTGCGCGATGTTCTGCATCAGCACGGTCTTGCCGGTCCGCGGCGGGGCGACGATCAAAGCGCGCTGACCCTTGCCGATCGGCGCGACGATGTCGATGACGCGCGGCGACAGATCCTTGCGGGTCGGATCCTCAAGCTCGAGCCGGAAGCGCTCGTCCGGGAAGAGCGGCGTGAGATTGTCGAAATTGACCTTGTGCTTGGACTTCTCGGGATCCTCGAAGTTCAGCGTATTGACCTTCAGCAGCGCGAAATAGCGCTCGCCCTCCTTCGGGCTGCGGATATGGCCTTCGATCGTATCACCGGTGCGCAGGCCAAAGCGGCGGATCTGCGACGGCGATACATAGATGTCATCCGGGCCTGGAAGGTAGTTGGCGTCCGGCGAGCGCAGGAAGCCGAAGCCGTCGGAGAGAACCTCGACGACGCCTTCACCGATGATGTCCGTTTCCTGAATCGCAAGCTGTTTGAGAATGGCAAACATCAACTCCTGCTTGCGCATCGTGCTGGCGTTCTCGACCCCGTTTTCCTCCGCGAAGGAGACGAGCTCGGCCGGCGTCTTTGACTTGAGGTCCTGTAGTTTGATTTCCCGCATTGGGGTGGTCCTGTGGAAGCGACTTGGGAGGGATGCGAGGTGGCTGTGGGAAGGCGGACGAAATGAGGTCCGCAGGTCTGAGCAGGCCGGCGCGATCAGCGCCAGACCTGATGCGGCGGCCGGTCGAGCCGGGACGCAACCACATCCGCCTGCGTGGGGTGGGATTTGAATAATATAGAAAATCGCGCCGTCGTTCGCAAGCCGCTCGGTAACCGAGCGGTCCACGCCGGGGAGCGTCAGAACGGCTTGACGATGACGAGAATCACGATCCCGATCATGAGGATTGTCGGTACCTCGTTGATATAGCGATAGAATTTATGAGTATGGGTGTTTCGATCGGCGGCAAAGTCCTTGACCCAACGGGTGAACAGACCGTGGACGCCGGACAGGATCAGAACGAGCAGGAATTTGCCATGGAACCAGCCGCTGGCATACCAATGTCCAGCCCACACCATGTAGAGACCGGCCAGCCAAGTCACCATCATCGCTGGATTGATGATCGCCTTCAGCAGCCGGCGTTCCATGATCTTGAACGTCTCGGACTGCTTCGAGCCGATCTCCGTGTCGCAGTGATACACGAACAAGCGGGGCAGATAGAGCATGCCGGCCATCCAGGCGATGACAGCAATGACATGCAGCGCCTTGATCCACTCGTACATCTGGTGACGCGATCCTCTGCCGGCTGTCCCAATCTTTGGGAGGCGAGACATATCCGCTCGCTCGATCGCTTCCAAACTAAATATTATTAGAATCTTAAGGTTTGAGTCTAAGTAGCGGTGGATTGGACTCATGCAATCCTGTCAGCCAATTTCCCGCAGCTTGTTCACATCCTTCAACAGCACCGGGAGGCAGAGCCTTGCGCGCTGGAGTCCCATGAGACTCAAAAGCTTGCCGATAATCACGAACAGCTTATCCAGAGACAAGCGCGGCCCTTCCCGATATCATCGAACCCAGCCACTTGCTGTATCCCGGCTTGCGACCGTGTGAACAACGACGGGAGTTATACAGAGGGGTCCGCCAAGGGCCGCTTTTTCACCCCATCCTTCACAGTGATTCACAGATCGTTAAGGATTTGATGCCCACCACCGGAAATTACTTTCACCTCCATCTGGTTTCCGACTCGACGGGCGAAACTCTGATCACGGTCGCGCGAGCCGTGGCCGCGCAGTACGCCAATGTGACGCCGGTCGAGCACGTCTACCCGCTGGTCCGCAGCCAGAAGCAGCTCGACCGGGTCCTCGACGAGATCGAGGAGGCGCCGGGCATCGTGCTGTTCACGCTCCTGGAGAAGGATCTGGTCAGCCGGTTGGAAGCCAAGTGCCAGCAGATCAACATCCCAAGCCTGTCGATCATCGGGCCGGTGATGCAGCTGTTCGAGGCCTATCTGGGTGCCTCGACCGCAGGGCGCGTCGGTGCGCAGCACGTGTTGAACGCCGAATATTTTGCCCGGATCGACGCGCTCAACTACACGATGCTTCACGACGACGGTCAGATGGTCGACGGCCTGGAGGACGCGGATGTTGTCCTGGTCGGTGTGAGCCGCACCTCGAAGACGCCGACCTCGATCTATCTCGCCAACCGCGGTGTGCGAACGGCGAACGTTCCCTTGGTGCCGGGGATCCCGATCCCGCATCAGCTCGAGACGTTGAAGAAGCCCCTGGTGGTCAGTCTGCACGCCACCCCGGAGCGCCTGATCCAGGTGCGGCAAAATCGTCTGCTGAGCATGGGTGCGGAATCCGGCAACGAGACCTATGTCGACAAGCAGTCGGTGACCGATGAGGTCGCCTATGCGCGCAAGCTCAGTGCGAGATTCAACTGGGTCATGCTCGACGTGACGCGACGCTCGATCGAAGAGACCGCCGCGGCCATCCTCAAACTCTATACCGACCGGCAGCGGCAGCGCCTGCCGGAATGAGCTGATAACGATGACCTTATGGTGTGGTGACGAACGCCTCGTTCTGGCTTCGCAAAGCCGCGCGCGGCGCATGCTGCTTGAAAACGCCGGTCTGGCCTGCGAGGCAGTGCCCGCCGATATCGACGAGCGCGCCCTGCAGTCCGAGGCCGGGCTGGTGGCGCCCTACGAGATCGCGTTGCATCTCGCGCAGGCCAAGGCCCGCGCCGTCTCGGCGGCGAAGCCGAACTGCTATGTCGTTGGCGCGGACCAGACGCTTGCGCTCGGTGAGCGCATGTTCAACAAGCCGGCCGGCCGGCAGCAAGCCATGCAGCAACTGCTCGCATTGGCGGGACGTACGCATGCCCTGCATTCCGCGATTGCGGTGGTTCGCAACGGAGAGGTGCTGTTCTCCCATGTCGCGGTCGCCTGGATGACGATGCGGAGCCTGACTGAGAGCGACGTGGCCACCTATCTCGACACGGCCGGTCAGGCAGTGCTGTCGAGCGTCGGCGCCTATCAGCTCGAAGGGCTTGGCGTGCATCTGTTCGACCGCATCGATGGTGACCACTTCACCATTCTCGGCCTGCCGTTGTTGCCGCTGCTCGCCTATTTCCGCGAAGCGCGGCTGCTCAGGTTTTGACGCGGGACGAGATCACCGACAGGAGCCGACGCGAATGAGGGTGCTGGGGCTGACCGGCTCGATGGGGATGGGCAAATCGACCACGGCCAGGCTGTTCGCAGAAGCCGGCGTGCCCGTCTATGATGCCGATGCCACGGTTCACAAGGTGTATGAAGGCGAAGCTGCGCCAGCGATCGAGGCTGCCTTTCCCGGCACCACGGTCGGCGGCAAGGTCGACCGCAGCAAGCTGTCGGCCAAGGTCGTCGGCGATCCCGAGGCGATCCGGCGGCTTGAAGCGATCGTGCATCCGATGCTGCGCTCCTATCATCAGGATTTTCTCGACAAGGCCGCCCAGTCCGGTGTGCCGGTCGCGGTCGTGGATGTCCCGCTGCTGTTCGAGACCGGCGGCGACAAGCGGGTCGACGCCGTGGTGGTGGTCTCCACCTCGCCGGAGATTCAGCGCCAGCGCATCCTCGCGCGCGGGACGATGACGGAAGAAGCGCTCGATGCGCTGTTGGCGCGGCAGATGCCTGATGCGGAGAAGCGCGCGCGGGCCGATTTCGTCGTGGATACGTCCAATGGTCTCGATCCGGTGCGGGCCCGAATCCGCGACATCCTTGCCGAGGTCGTTAAGATGCCGCAGCGGCGCGCGTGATTCGCCACGCGCTTTGCAGCGACGGACACAGCCATGCGTGAGATCGTACTCGACACTGAAACCACCGGACTCGACGCGCTGCGCGGCGACCGTCTGGTCGAGATCGGCTGTGTCGAGATCATCAACCGCATGCCGACCGGCCAAGTCTTCCATCGCTATATCAATCCCGAGCGCGACATGCCGGCCGAGGCATTCGCAGTCCACGGCCTGTCGAGCGAGTTCCTGGCAGACAAGCCGCTGTTTCACGAGATCGTTGAGGAGTTCCTGGAGTTCATCGGCGATGCGCCGCTGGTGATCCACAACGCGTCGTTCGATATCGGCTTCATCAACGCCGAGCTCGACCGGGTCAAGCGTGCGGCAATCCCGCGGGAACGCCTGGTCGATACGCTGCTGCTCGCCCGGCGCAAGCATCCGGGCGTGTCTAACCGGCTCGACGATCTGTGTTCGCGTTATGCGATCGATAATTCCCGGCGCACCAAGCACGGCGCGCTGCTCGACGCGGAACTGCTGGCCGAGGTCTATGTCGATCTGGTTGGGGCCCGGCAGTCGCAGCTGATCCTGACGCAGGACACGCAGGAGATCCGGGTCGGCGCCGCCGGCGACACGCCGCGGCGGCAGCGCGAGACCCCATTGGCTGCGCGCGTGACGGATGCGGAGCGCGAGGCGCACCGCGCCTTCATCGCCACCCTGGGCGACAAGCCCATCTGGATGGAATTTCTCGCCGGAACGTGACCCGGGCCGTCCGGCTGCGGATCACGTCCGTCAATCATCGCAAATAATACTCTAACGGATCAGCTCGGACGGATCTGTGCGCCCTGGGCAGCCGCCTGACGTTCCATGTTCTGCCGGTAGAGGCTGACGAAATCGACCGGGTCCAGCATCAAGGGCGGGAAGCCGCCGTCACGGACCGAATTCGCAACGATCTCGCGGGCGAACGGGAACAGCAGCCGCGGGCATTCGATCAGCAGCATCGGTGAGAGATGTTCCTGGGGAACATTGACCAGCCGGAACACGCCGCCATAAACCAGCTCGAAGCTGAACATGACCTGGGTGCCGCTCTCGGCCTTGCCCTCGATCGTGAGCGTCACCTCGAATTCGGTGTCCGCGAGGGCGTTGGCGCCGACATTGATCTGGATGTTGATCTGCGGCGGTTGACCCTGCGGTGCCAGGGATTGCGGCGCATTGGGGTTCTCGAAGGACAGATCCTTGATGTATTGCGCCAGCACGTTGAGTTGGGGAGGAGGGGCCGCCTCAGGGTTGGCGCCGTTACCGTTGGTCATCGCAGTGTTCTCCTGGCACAAAGGGCGGGTCGTTGCGGCGCGTGGCTACCATAGGGCCGGCTTGTTCCACAAGGACGAGGCTTAGAGGCTGTTTCGGCCGCCGACCATCGCTGGTCCAACCCGATATGCCTCCATTTGTCGCACAAGGTACCAGGCTGCAACGGGGCGTCGGCGATGGCGGGAAACCTCGGCCGGGACCATCCTGATCCGATTTCCCCTTGGCCTGGAAACGGGTTAGGATCGCCGTGCCACAATGTGCCATTGGCCCGGCTCATTTCGATGACTACATCGGGGTGGATGGACCGATTCATTGGTCTTTACCCGATTCTCGGTAAACGGGTGTCCGATGGCCAGACCCCCGCGTCCGGCCCGACAGGTCAGTCAGAAAGCGAACACGACGTGGATATTTATACCATCATCTTCCTGGCATTGGCGGTCTTTATCTTCGTGCGCCTGCGGGCCGTGCTCGGTCAGCGCACCGGCAGCGAGCGCACGCCGTTCGACCGGGCCGCCCGGAATGCGGTGCAGGGAGCTCCGGACAATCATGTGATGCCAGTCCCGGGCGCGCCGCTTGATCCAGCGGTTGCAACCGCTGGTGCAGAGCCGGGCGTGCCGAGCGATCGCTGGCGCGGCGTGGCGGAGCCGGGCACGCCGCTGGCGCGCGGCCTCGATGCCGTCGTCGCCAATGATCCCTCGTTCGACCCGCGCCATTTCCTCACCGGCGCGCGCAGCGCCTATGAGATGATCGTGCTGGCTTTTGCCAATGGCGACCGTCGCGCGCTGCGCGACCTGTTGTCGTCGGAGGTCTATGACAGCTTCGACGCCGTCATCAAGGATCGCGAGAAGCACGAGCAGAAGACCGAGACCCGGTTCGTATCGATCGACACGGCAGAGCTGGTCAGCGCTGACCTCCGGGACCGGACGGCACAGCTGACGGTTCGCTTCGTGTCACAGATGATCTCGGTGACGCGCGACAAGATGGGCAACATCGTCGACGGCAATCCGGACAAGGTCGCCGACATCACCGACATCTGGACCTTCGCGCGCGACACCGGTTCGCGCGATCCGAACTGGAAGCTGGTCGGCACCGGCAGCCACTGACGCTGACATCGAACAGCCGATCGTATTCCATGATCGGCGGTATAAGAGGTCGATCAAGGTCGCGGTCGTGAAGGGAGGCACATCGAGGGCGGCACCGGTTTTTTGATCCTGTTTTTTCCGAGCTTCGCGTTGAGTGGTACTTAGACGGTGCAGACATGGTTCGCGAAATTTGGAAGCGGGGTTTTTCCGCCCATCGTCTCAACTCCTGGACCGCGGCGCTCGCTTTGGCCGTCGTCGCCGTGGTGCTCGCGCCCTATGCGGCAGAGGCGGTGCGCGCGCGTCATCGCTCCGCTCCGCCGATGCGTCACCTGCCCTACCCTCAGCTCGATTGGCCGCTCGAGATCACCAACAGCCAGTATCTGCCATTGGCATGGAGCGATGTTCCCGGCTGGACCGACGACGATCAGCTCGCGGCATACCGGACATTTCGCGCCAGCTGCAAGCCGATCACGGCCAAGCCCGACGGTACGCCCGAAGACAAGGCGCTTGGCGACTCGTTGCGTGATCCCTGCCGGGAGGCGCGGGCGTCCGATCTGGCCGACAATGCCGCAGCGCGCGCCTTCTTCGAACGGCATTTCGAACCGCTGAAGATCTCGAAGCTCGGCGACGCCGACGGCTTTGTCACCGGCTACTACGAGCCCGTGATCGAAGGCTCGCGCACCCAGAACGAGGTTTACAACGTTCCGGTCTATCGCCGTCCCTCCAACCTGTTCGTCCGCGGCTTCAAGCAGGACGCGACCAGCCTGCCCAACAAGGGCCCGGTCTATCGCAAGATCGGACGGCGCAAGCTGGTCCCTTATTATGACCGTGCCGAGATCGAGGACGGCGCCATCGAAGGCCGCGGTCTCGAAATCGCGTGGCTCAGGAACCAGACGGATCTGCTGTTTGCACAGATCCAGGGTTCGGCCCGGATCAGTCTCGACGATGGCTCGACCGTGCGCATCAACTACGATGCCTATAATGGTCACCCCTATACGCCGGTCGGCCGCATCCTGATCGAGCGCGGCATCATCCCGCGCGAGCAGATGTCGATGCAGCGCATCCGCGAGTGGATGGAGCAGAACCCCGAAGGCGCCAACGAGCTGCGCCGGATGAACCGCTCCTACATCTTCTTCCGCGAGGTACAGCTGTCGGAGAAGGACGAGGCGGTCGGCGCGCAGGGCATTCCGCTGACGCCGGGCCGCTCGATCGCCGTCGACAAGTCGCTGCATGTCTACGGCACGCCGTTCTTCATCACCGGTGAGCTGCCGATCGACTCCGAGAAATCAAAGACAGCGTTTCATCGCCTGATGATCGCGCAGGACACGGGATCGGCGATCGTCGGCCCGGCTCGCGCCGATCTCTATTTCGGCGCCGGTCAGGACGCCGGCAAAGTGTCGGGCCGGCTCAAGCACAATATCCAGTTTGTGATGCTGGTGCCGCGCAGCCTCGACCCGGTGGCGCGCGGCCGCAAGATGCCGCTGCCGGATGCGCGGCCCTCGGAGAAGATCGCAAAACTGTTTCCCCAGGTGCTGCCGAAGGACGCGCCGAAGGAGACGGCCAAGGATCAGACAAAGGACCAGTCGAAAGATCAGGTGAAGGGGCCGGATCAGCCCAATCCCGCCGCCTCTACCGTCAAGGATGCCAAGGCCCCTGCCCCGGCTGCCAGCGCAAGCCCGCCGACCACAGTGGCGCAGAACGTGACGGCCCCGCAGCCGGTGCCCTTACCCGAGGCCAGGCCGCGGCTTGAAAGTGATCGCAATATCCGCCGATTGCGTTATGGCAGACGCCACCGCAACCGCCGATGATCCGTCGCCTCCATGTCGCATGATCCCGAGCCGCCCCGTGGCCGCCGCAGGCGCGGTCTCACCGAGGACGAGCGCACGCTGTGGGAAACGGTCGCGCGACAGGTCAAGCCGCTGCGCAAGATCCAGCGCCCGGTTCGCCCGCACCCGCCGATGGTGACGGCTGAGCCGCAGCCGGACAAGCCGACCATGACGCAGCGGCAGGTCGTACCGGCCGCCGCGCCCAAGCCGGTCAGGCCGGCGATCCCGCCACTGGTCTCGCTCGGCCGCAAGGAGCGCTCGAAACTGTCGCGCGGCCGTAGCGAGATCGATGCACGGCTCGACCTGCACGGCATGACCCAGAGCCGGGCGCATCAGGCGCTGCACCACTTCCTGCACCGCGCCCAGCATGACGGCCTTACGTTCGTGCTGATCATCACCGGCAAGGGCACGATCGGGGCGGATCCCGAACGCGGCGTCCTCAGGCGCCAGGTGCCGCATTGGCTCAGCCTGCCGGAATTCCGCTCGCTGATCGTCGGCTTCGAGGAAGCCCATGTCGGTGATGGCGGCGCGGGCGCGCTCTATGTGCGCATCCGGCGGCCGCGCGGCTGACGGTCAGAACGGCCGTATGATGCCGAGACGCGGGATGACCGTGACGATCCAGCCCAGGATCGTGGTCTTGCGATCGTCGCCATCGACGAGGACCGCCGGCTTGGCCGGCAGCGTCTTCACCGCATGCAGCATCAGCACCATGCAGACCACCCAGCTCGAGATCCAGCGCGAATAGTCGAACACCATCGCGAACATCACGAGATAAGCGAGGCTGATCACGCCGAGCGAAGCGATGACGATCTGGCGATGACGCTGCTCGTGCAGTGCGCCGATCAGGCTCTTGAAGCTCGACCATAACGGCAGATGCAGCCAGAGCAGCAGCGCATAGACGGGCACGCCGAGCAAGTTCGACGGCAGCCGCGCCCATGTGTCCTGCACTTCCTTCGCGAGCGGCTGGTACCAGACATAGGCGAATTGCAGCAGCTCCGTGCGCGACGGATCGGCCATGCGGGATCGCAAATAGGTCACGAAGTCCGCTTCCGGGAGCGGCATCGTGCCGAGGAATTGCGCGCCGAGAAAGAGCGCGCCGAGGCCAGCCAACACACCGGCGCCGGTCGCGATATCGAGCGTCGTGATCGTGCGGGGGAGATAATAGCGCAGCACCACGATCGCTGTGATGGTCGGAACATACATCAGCAGATGGATGTGGTGGATCAGCACCAGTACCGCCGAGAGGAAGGCCGCAAGCAGCACGAAGAGCAGCGAGCCCGCCGGAACCAGCAGCAGGATGATCGCGCCGAGACAGCCATAGACATCGAAATGGCCGAGCGTGAACAGGAAGTTCTTGAACACGAAGGGCGAGCCGGCGGTGAAGACGAACAGCGGCAACGTCGTGCGGTCCAGGCCAAAGGTGCGGCGGAAGAGCTGCACGAACAGAGCGAAAGTGATCAGCCAGACGGTGCCCCCCAGCGCAAACACCAGCCACACCGGCACCTTCGTCGTGAACAGCCCGACGATCGCGCCGATCAGCGCGCGCTTGATGAAACCGTGGTGATAGTCGACCAGCAGATGGATATAGGGGATGTAGGGCGGCAGCGTGAGCTTGTGCAGGACCACGCCGAGCATCACGGCGGCGTTGACGGCGAGCATCGCCCGCCAGTGTTTGCTGAACGCGATCATGCAGCGTCCGAGCGATGGCAGATGGAGAAGAGGTCGTCGCCACGCGCAAAACCATTGTCCCGGCCTTGAGCCGGGACCCGTAACCACCGCTGTCTGTGCCGAGGCAGGTCTGGAGCCGCCATCTCGAATGATAAATCAGCTTTCGTGGTTATGGGTCCCCGCGTTCGCGGGGACGACGGCGGAGTTTGAGGCTGCGCCGGGGCGGACGAGCGAAGCGGCTCCAAGCGCAACAACCTCTTACAAAATGAACCGGCTCAAATCCGCGTTCTTGGCGAGATCGCCGATATGCTGCTGCACATAGGCGGCATCGACGCGCATGGTCTCGCCTGATCGGTCCGAGGCGGTGAAGGAGATCTCGTCGAGCACGCGCTCCATCACCGTCTGCAGCCGGCGCGCGCCGATATTCTCGACCGTGGAATTCACCGCGACCGCGATGTCGGCGAGCGCATCGATCGCGTCATCGGTGATGTCGAGCGTGACGCCCTCGGTCTTCATCAGCGCCACATATTGCTTGATCAGCGACGCCTCCGGCTCGGTGAGAATGCGACGCATGTCGTCGCGCGTCAGCGCCTGCAGCTCGACGCGGATCGGCAATCGGCCTTGCAGCTCCGGCAACAGGTCGGACGGTTTTGCGATGTGGAACGCGCCCGACGCGATGAACAGGATGTGGTCGGTCTTGACCGCGCCATGCTTGGTCGAAACCGTGGTGCCCTCGATCAGCGGCAGCAGATCGCGCTGCACGCCCTCGCGCGACACATCGCCGCCGTGGCGGTTCTCCCGCACGCAGATCTTGTCGATCTCGTCGAGGAACACGATGCCGTTGTTCTCGACCACGCTGATGGCCTCCTGCACCAGCTGGTCATTGTCGAGCAGCTTGTCTGACTCCTCGGCGATCAGGATGTCGTGCGATGACTCGACCGTCACGCGCCGCGTCTTGGTCCGGCCGCCGAGCTTGCCGAAAATGTCGCCGATCGAGATCGCGCCCATCTGTGCGCCCGGCATGCCCGGGATCTCGAACATCGGAAAGCCGCCGCCGGAGGACTGCGTCTCGATCTCGATTTCCTTGTCGTTGAGCTCGCCGGCGCGCAGCTTGCGGCGGAACGAGTCGCGGGTCGCCGCACTTGAATTGGCGCCGACCAGGGCGTCGAGCACGCGCTCTTCGGCCGCGAGCTGGGCCCGCGCGGCAACGTCCTTGCGCTTGCGCTCGCGGACTTGGACGATCGCGACCTCGACGAGGTCGCGGATGATCTGTTCGACGTCGCGGCCGACATAGCCGACCTCGGTGAACTTGGTGGCTTCGACCTTGAGGAACGGCGCGCCGGCGAGCTTGGCCAGCCGCCGCGCGATTTCGGTCTTGCCGACGCCGGTCGGGCCGATCATCAGGATGTTCTTCGGCAGCACCTCTTCGCGCAGGCCGGCGTCGAGCTGCAGCCGGCGCCAGCGGTTGCGCAAGGCGATGGAGACTGCGCGCTTGGCGTCAGCCTGGCCGACGATGTAGCGGTCGAGTTCGGAGACGATTTCGCGGGGAGAAAAGTCGGTCATGGGCTCTAGCTAGGCTCGGATTGACGGGGTGGCAAGTCGCCGGGCTCGCGGGACATCAGAAGCGCTGGGCCATCCGGTGTTTCGACCAGGCGCTCGCGCCGAAATCCGGCCTTTTCATAGGCGCGGATGGCACGTGCATTGGCCGGCGACGGGTCGGTGACGATACGCGGGATGGCGTGTTGAAACACCAGGTCGCAGAAAGCCCGGATGGCGCGCGGACCGTGACCCCGCCCAATGCGTTCCTGTCCGGCGATGAACAGGTCGATCCCGCGGGTCTCTGCGGGCTGGGGACCGAAGCCCTCGTTCCATTGCGTCAGCGCGTAGCACTGCAGATAGCCGGCCGCGTCATCATCCATCAGCAGGATGTACTGATCCATGGCCGGCTCGTCACGATCACCATCGATCAAGCCATATTGCTCGTCCGGATCACCCCACCATTGACGAATATGGGGCTGATGCAGCCAGTTGCGGATCGCGGGCAGGTCGCCATCGGTCATCCGACGGAAGCGAATGGTCATGGCCGCCCCTGTCCTCACAACAGCGGCGGTCCGGCCTGCCACTGCCGGATCGCCTCGGTCGGGTAAATCAGCATCAAGATATTGAGAGTCAGGTTGTCACGGATGTGCAGGCCCACCCCGATCTCGAACGCGATCGCAATCAGCACGGTCAGCCAGATCGGCAGCACCCGCGCGAGCAGAAAACCGGTGATCATCGCCAGCGTATCGCCGATGGAGTTCACGACGCTGTCGCCGAAATAATCCAGCGAGATGGTGGCGGCGCGATAGCGCTCGATGATGAAGCTCGAGTTCTCGACCAGCTCCCAGGCGCCCTCGATCAGCATCGCGATGATCAGCCGCCCCTGCCAGGGCAGAAGCGGAACGACCAGCGCGGTCAGCGCATAGAACAGGAAGCCGTGGATGATGTGGGAGAACGTGTACCAGTCGGTGAGATGCTGGGAGTTCTCCGAGCTCTGCACCACGCCGTGCCACAGCTTCACGGTGCCGCAGGCGCAGATCGGCAGCCGGCCCATCGCGAACAGGATCGCGGCCTGCAGCACCAGCAGCGCCAGCACCAGTACGAGCCAGGGTCCGGACGATCGTCGGGACGCCATGCCGATCCCGTCCGCGCTCATGGTCTACTCGGCCGCCAGCGCTTCGATGGTGATGTTGCGGTTGGTGTAGACGCAGATATCGGCGGCAATGTCGAGCGAGCGGCGCACGATGGTCTCGGCGTCCTTGTCGGTGTCGATCAGGGCCCGCGCCGCCGCCAGCGCATAATTGCCGCCCGAGCCGATCGCCATCACGCCGGCCTCCGGTTCCAGCACGTCGCCGGTCCCGGTCAGGACCAGCGAGACCTCCTTGTCGGCCACGATCATCATCGCTTCCAGCCGGCGCAGATAGCGGTCGGTGCGCCAGTCCTTGGCGAGCTCGACGGCCGCCCGGGTCAGCTGCCCCGGATATTGCTCGAGCTTGCTCTCCAGCCGCTCGAACAGGGTAAACGCGTCGGCGGTGGCCCCGGCGAAGCCGCCGATCACATCGCCCTTGCCGAGCTTGCGCACCTTGCGGGCATTCGACTTGATGACGGTCTGGCCGATCGAGACCTGGCCGTCGCCGCCGATGACCACCCTGCCCCCTTTGCGGACGGTCAGGATCGTGGTGCCGTGCCAGACGGCGGGCTCGTGCGAGGTTGCGTGCATGGAAAGTCCCTGGTTGGTGCCCTCATTTAGGCGCTCGGGCTGGGGGACACAATTACCGCGCCCCTGCCCTGCCCGGTCAGGCCTTGAAATCCGCTCACCATGGCCCGAGATCAGGCGAGGTGCCGTCATCCCGCAGTAGCTAAGGTGTCATCCGCCTGATAAAAGGGCCGCGTTTTCAAGGGAAAGCTGACCCCATGCGTAGCGCGACCATCAAGCGCAAGACCAAAGAGACCGACATCGAGGTGGCCGTCAATCTCGACGGCACCGGCGTGGTGAACATCGCGACCGGTATCGGCTTCTTCGATCACATGCTGGATCTCCTGGCCCGGCATTCCCGCATCGACATGACCGTCAAGGCGGTCGGCGACCTCCATATCGATTTCCACCACACCACCGAGGATGTCGGCATCGCGCTCGGCCAGGCGGTGCGCCAGGCGCTCGGCGACATGGCCGGCATCACCCGCTATGCCTCGATCCACATGCCGATGGACGAGACCCTGACCCGCGTCGTGATCGACGTCTCGGGCCGGCCGATGCTGGTGTTCCGCACGACCTTCCCGCGCGACAAGATCGGCGAGTTCGACACCGAACTCGTGCGCGAATGGTTCAACGCCTTCGCCATGAACGCCGGCATCACCTTGCATGTCGAGACGCTGTACGGCGACAACGCCCATCATATCGCCGAATCCTGCTTCAAAGGTCTGGCGCGGGCGTTGCGGTCAGCACTTGCGATCGATCCGCGTAACCAAGGCGAAGTGCCATCCACCAAGGGTCAGCTCGGCGGCTGATCTCTTCCCTCGAGGGATATTCGACATGCCCGTCTATACGGTTCACGCTCCCCTCGCCGCCGGGGCCGATCTGCGTTCGACGGATCGCTTCGTCTTCATCCGTGACGGATTCCATCTCTGGGCCGCGGTGCTCGGAGCCGTCTGGCTGGCTTGGCATCGGTTGTGGCTGGCGGTCATCGGCTATGCAGCCCTGATGATCGTGATCGACCTGATCCTGGCGCGGATCGGCGTCGCATCCGGTGCGATCGCCGCGATCGATCTGTTGATGGCGATCCTGCTCGGGCTCGAGGCTTCGAGCCTGAAGCGCTGGAGCTATTCGCGCGGCAATTGGCGCCAGCTCGACGTCGTCGTCGCCGACGATCTCGATGCCGCCGAGCGGCGCTTCTTCGAGCGCTGGGCGGCGCGCCGGAGCACCATCGGCTACGACAACCACACCGTCGATCGCGGCGCTCCGCCGCCGACGCGTGACGATGGACAGCGGCCGCCGCCGCCGCTGCCGCATGCCAGTATCATTGGCTTGTTCCCCGAACCCGGAGGTGGACGATGAGTGTTGCCATCATCGATTACGGCTCCGGCAATCTGCATTCCGCCGCGAAAGCGTTCGAGCGCGCCGCGCGCAGCATGGAGGATCCGCAGAAGGTCGTGGTGACCCGCGATCCCGACACGGTGTATCGCGCCGACCGCATCGTGCTGCCGGGCGTCGGCGCCTTCGCCGATTGCCGCCGTGGGCTCGATGCCGTCGACGGCATGCTGGAGGCGATGACCGAGGCCGTCCGCCAAAAGGCGCGGCCGTTCTTCGGCATCTGCGTCGGCATGCAGTTGATGGCGACGCGGGGCAAGGAGCATGTCACCACCGACGGCTTCGACTGGGTCGCTGGCGATGTCGAGAAGATCGCGCCCCGCGACGAGAGCCTGAAGATCCCGCATATGGGCTGGAACACGCTCGACCTGGTGCAGGAGCATCCGGTGCTGGAGCGGCTGCCGCTCGGGCCGAAGGGCCTGCACGCCTACTTCGTGCACTCCTATCACTTGAACGCCGTCAATGAGAACGACGTGCTGGCGCGCGCCGATTATGGCGGGCCGATCACCGCGATCGTCGGCAAGGACACCGCGATCGGCACGCAATTCCATCCCGAGAAGAGCCAGCGTTTCGGTCTCGCCCTCATTTCCAACTTCCTGAAGTGGAAGCCGTGATTGCAGCGTACCTGCGCGTCCAGGAGATGGGCAGGGCGCTTGCCTGAAAGACAACTCAGATGATTCTGTTTCCCGCCATCGATCTGAAGAACGGCCAATGCGTGCGCCTGGAGCAGGGCGACATGGCGCGGGCCACCGTCTTCAACCTCGATCCCGCCGCCCAGGCCAAGAGCTTCGCCGACCAGGGCTTTGATTATCTCCACGTCGTCGATCTCGACGGCGCCTTCGCCGGCAAGCCGATGAACGCCCAAGCGGTCGAGGCGATGCTGAAGGTCGTCAAGATGCCGGTGCAGCTTGGCGGCGGCATCCGCGATCTCAAGACCGTGGAGGCCTGGCTCAACAAGGGCATCACCCGCGTCATCATCGGCACCGCTGCCGTGCGCGATCCCGAATTGGTGAAGACGGCGGCGAAAGCCTTTCCCGGCCGCGTCGCAGTCGGGCTCGACGCCCGCGACGGCAAGGTCGCGGTCGAGGGCTGGGCCGAGACCTCCGAGGTCACCGCGCTCGACATCGCCAAGCGATTCGAGGATGCCGGCGTCGCCGCGATCATCTTCACCGACATCGCTCGCGACGGTCTGCTGAAGGGGCTGAACCTCGATGCGACAATCGCGCTCGGCGACGCCGTCTCGATCCCCGTCATCGCCTCCGGCGGCCTCGCCTCGATCGAGGACGTCAAGGCGATGCTGACGCCGCGCGCCCGGAAGCTGGAAGGCGCCATCGCCGGCCGCGCGCTCTATGACGGGCGGCTCGATCCGGCCGAGGCGCTGGCGCTGATCCGCGCGGCGCGCAAGGCCGGAGCATGAAGCTCGAAGACCTCATACGAACCGGATTGTCGCGGATCGACACGATCGCGGTCCGGCGTACTGCGCTCAATCCGGCGCTCTGGCTGGTTGGATTGGTCAGCCCGCTATCCCTGATACTGGCCGCTTTTGTCACTGATCCGTCCGCCCGGACGGTGCTATTCTGTTTCGCTGGAGCTCCGCTCCTGTTCGCGATGATCGGCTATCTGATCTTGCTGTTCAGAGAACCCGATCGGCTTCAATCGAAGAGTACAGAATACAACAGCGAGCCATCAATCTTCTTCATAGGCAGGGTCGCAGCACTGAGATTGTAGAAGTGGCGAACCAGGTGCCGAGGATCGAAACTTCCAAATCTCTGCCGAAGCACGGAGAGAACGAATGAAAAACTTCCTTCTGGTTTTCGACGACGGAAGCGGTTCAGACATCGACCTCAAGAAGTATGTCGAGTCGCTCGACGTTGGTGCAGAAATCTACACCCTCGACGGCCATGTCTGCTTCGTGAAGAGCGACCTGTCAGCTTCCGAGCTATCGAGCCGGCTCTTGAAGTTCGCTGGATCGAGCCTGTTCTTCATCGCGGATATCAGCAATTCTGAATACGAGGGCCGGATGCTGGGCGTCTTCTGGGACTTCCTGAAATCGCGCACTCTCGCATCGGCAGCCGAGTAATGTTCAAGGTCCGTGTCATTCCCTGCCTCGACGTCAAGGACGGACGGGTCGTCAAGGGCGTCAACTTTGTCAATCTGCGCGATGCCGGCGATCCGGTGGAGGCCGCGATCGCCTATGACGCCGCCGGCGCCGACGAGCTCTGCTTCCTCGACATCACCGCCACCCATGAGAACCGCGGCATCATGCTCGACGTCGTCCGGCGCACGGCGGAGGCCTGCTTCATGCCGGTCACGGTTGGCGGCGGCGTGCGCACCATCGACGACATCAAGACCTTGCTGCGCTCCGGCGCCGACAAGGTCTCGATCAATTCGGCCGCCGTGGCGCGGCGCGAGTTCGTGAAGGAGGCCGCCGAGAAGTTCGGCGAGCAGTGCATTGTCGTGGCGATCGACGCCAAGTCGGTGGCGCGGCCGGGCGGCGGCAGTCGGTGGGAGATCTTCACCCATGGCGGGCGCAAATCGACCGGCATCGACGCGCTGGAATATGCCCAGGAGGTGGTTTCGCTGGGGGCCGGCGAGATCCTGCTGACCTCGATGGATCGCGACGGCACGCGGCAGGGTTTTGATATTCCGTTGACGCGGGCGGTTGCCGACAGCGTTCCGGTGCCGGTGATCGCCTCGGGCGGCGTCGGCAATCTGGACCATCTGGTCGACGGCATCCGACAGGGCCGGGCGACCGCGGTGCTGGCCGCCTCGATCTTCCATTTCGGGGAATTTACCATCCGGCAGGCCAAGGAGCACATGGTGCGCCAGGGCCTGCCGATGCGGCTCGATCCCTGACGACATTGCGCCGCAAAAATGTTACATGAACGCTGGTCCGGCCGCCTCCATGGGCGGGCAGGCGTTCCGAGTTCAGGCTGATGTCCCGCTTCACGCTTCACGATCTGGCCGCCATCATCGACGCCCGCGCCGCGGCGGGCGGCGAGGCGTCTTATACGCGCAAGCTGCTCGACAAGGGCCCGGCGCAATGCGCCAAGAAGATGGGCGAGGAGGCGGTGGAGACGGTGATTGCCGCTGTTGGCACCGACCGTGAGCACCTGATCTCCGAAAGCGCCGATCTGCTGTTTCATCTGTTGGTGCTGTTGAAATCGCGCGACGTCCGCCTCGAAGAGGTCGAGGCGGCGCTCGGCAAGCGCACCGGCATGTCGGGGCTAGAAGAAAAGGCGTCGCGCAAGACGGAGTAGGGCGCGACGGCGGGGGAAACGAAGGGCAGCATCATGGATATGCGCACCACCGAACAACAATATAATCCGTACCGCGTCTTCACCCGCCAGCAATGGGCCGAGTTGCGCAACGACACGCCGATGACGCTCGAACCCGGCGAGTTCTCCAAGTTGCGCTCGATGCACGACCGCCTCGATCTCAAGGAGGTCGAGGACATCTACCTGCCGCTGTCGCGGCTGTTGTCGATGTATGTCGATGCTGCACAGCGGCTGTACTACGCGCAGCGTCAGTTTCTCGGCATCCGCGACCGCAAGATGCCCTACATCATCGGCGTCGCCGGCTCGGTGTCGGTCGGCAAGTCCACCACCGCGCGCGTGCTGCAGGCGCTGCTGGCGCGCTGGTCGCCACGGCCCAAGGTCGATCTCATCACCACCGACGGCTTCCTGTATCCGAATGCGGTGCTGGAGCGGCAGGGCTTGATGCAGAAGAAGGGCTTCCCCGAGAGCTACGACCTGCCGCGGCTGCTCGCCTTCCTATCCGACATCAAGGCCGGCCGCCATACAGTGCGCGCGCCGGTCTACTCGCATCTCACCTACGACATCGTTCCCAATCAGTGGGTCGAGATCGACCAGCCCGACATCCTGATCGTCGAAGGCGTCAACGTGCTGCAGACCGGGCCGTTGCCGCGCGACGGCAAGGCGGTGCCGGTGGTCTCCGACTTCTTCGACTTCTCCGTCTACATCGATGCCGACGAGGCGGTGTTGCGCAAATGGTATGTGAAGCGCTTCCTGTCGTTGCGCGACACCGCGTTCCACGATCCCCGGTCCTACTTCAATCGCTACGCGCTGCTGTCGGACGAGGAAGCCATCGCCACCGCGATCGCGATCTGGGAACGCACCAACCTCGCTAATCTCGAAGACAACATCCTGCCGACACGGCCGCGCGCAACCCTGATCCTGAAGAAGGGCGCCGATCACGAGGTCGAGACGGTGGCGCTGCGGCGGCTGTGAGCTGCGAAGTGCTAAGCGGACTCAAGCGTGAATCGGAGTTCGTGCCCGGCTTGCGCAGTTCTTACCTCTCCCCGCTCTTTGCAGGTGACCTTGCCCCTTGGGCATAATCCAGTTTGAAGTTCG
>NZ_JABFDP010000042.1:0-55376 GCF_013179005.1 Bradyrhizobium denitrificans
GACTCTAGCCAAAAATGGTCCAGTTTTCCGGCCTCAGATCATACCCGAATTAATGACTCGAAGTAACGCAACGGAAATTTCAAAGCATCAACTACCTGACCTTAGCGCGCCATTTTTTCGAATGCCGCTAATGCGAAGAGACCTTTCAAGACAACATCAGAAGCTGGTTGAACTGGAAAAGGAATTTCCCGGCACCGTTCTTTACGCATCACCCGGCATGAAAAACCTGAGTCAATTCAACTTAGGCTATAAAGCCTGCCGCGTGCACGAGCTAACCGCATTTTTCTCACCTGCAGAAATTGGTCTGCTAGCTGACAATGCAGAACACGCAGTTGCCTATCAAATGGACCCACCTCTTGCGTACTTCTGCTCAACGCCGCGAGCTATCAACGCAATGACCTTTGAAGCGCTAACTAGAAATGCGAGGGAGCTGTTCCTCCGCCCAAGATATATGAGGCTGGAAAACTCATCTCACGAGCTCTTAAACGCCGTACGCCAGATGGTGAGCCCAGAGATGAGGGGAGCGGAAGGGGAAGTCAGGCGGCGCATCGGCATCCGACGGTCAGATCGGCGCCGGGAGCAGCCTGCTTCCCAGCGAACGGAACGAGCGATTGAGGACATCTTGCTTGCTCGGGAAATGGTCCGCGTCGATCTGGGCTTGGATGTATTAATCGCGCAACCCCGCGAGTAGCGACTTTCTTTCAGATCATTTGAAGCGGGGAGCGTGACGCGGGAGCCGCGAATTGACGTGCGGCCGGACCTCTTAGGGGCGCAGCCGCTGCACTGAGGTCGGCAGACTCGTGGTGACCCACTCCGCAATCACCTGCTGCTTCCGGTGATACGCCAGCCCCGCGGCCACCACCGCGACCCCGATCAGCGACAGCGCGAACGGGAACAGCAGCGAGTCCTTGAAGACGACGTCGGCGAGATGGCCGAGATACATCGTGATGCCGATGGCGCCGAACACGGCGTAGGCGCGGCGGACGATGATGACGGCGATTAGCAGCAGGCCGACGTTCATCAGGCAGTAGATCGCCTTGCCGAGCTCGGTGGCGCCTTCGGTGGCGCTGATGCCGCCCCAGAAGGCCAGCAGGCCGAACAGGTGCAGCCAGAAGCCGAGGTCGCGGCGGTCGCTGGTGGTGTCGACGATCCAGGCGAGAACGAGCATGCCGAGGCCGAACCAGATCGACACGATGCGGCGCATCTCCCAGTCGATATGGCCAAGGTTGAAGATCCAGGGCGAGAGGTCCATCGACATGAACCACAGCGCGACCGAGATGATCGCGACGATGAAGGGCACGCGGTAGAAGCGCAGCGCGATGCTGCCGGCCGCGATAGTCGCGATTTCCATGAACAGCCAGCTGCCCTTGATCCAGACGTAGAAGTCCTGGACCGTGCCGGGCTTGCCGAATTTGCCCCACCAGCCGAACTCCTCCTGCAGGCCGTAGACGGCGAGCGGCGCCATCGACACCGCGATCGCGATCAGCAGGCCGCCGGGGACGCGCAGATCGCGGCGCCAGAGGTGGTTGCCGGCGAAGCCGAAGGCTGCGGCATAAGCGAGCGCGCAGGCGGTCAGCGCGCGGCCGCCCATCTGCGAGAACGCCACCGTCGAGAACAGGCCCATGGCGCCGATCACGATCAGCGCGCCCGCGTACCAGAGCAGGTGCGCGGCATCGAATGTGGCGCGGGGCGTGGGACCCGCCTTCGCCTGTTGCTCGAGGTAGGTCAGCAACCGCTGCAACTCGTCAGGTGCGATCACGCCGGCTCCGGCGGCGGCGCGCAGATCTCGTTCCGAATAGGACATCGTTATCACCCTTTGCCACTCCGCCTGACGTACGCGCGGTCTGTCGCGGCAACGCCTGGGGCGCTGCGCGTCGCGAACCGGTGCCGACGTGGCGGATAAGGGTGAGTGTAGCGGAGCTTGAGCGACGTTCAAGATAATTATGAACAACGCTCAAAGTTGTTTGCGGTGGCTGGACGTGGGGTAACCTGCCAAGACCAGCATGGCACAGCGGCCTGCCCCACCCTCCGCCGTCATTCCTCGCGAAAGCGGGAATCCAGTACGCTGCGGCCACGCGATCCGTCACTGCCATCTCTGCAATACTGGATCGTCCGCTTTCGCTTTCGCGGACGATGACAGTTGGGGTGGAACGGGCTCCTTCCGCGTCATTGCGAGCGGAATGAAGCAATCCAGAGGCCTTGTGCGGCCCTGGAACGCGTCGCTTCGCTCGCGATGACGGTGTGGAGAAGCAGGCTTCCGAAACAATCCGACAGGCGGCGGACGCGCCCCGCCCTCAATCCTTGAAATACGGCTCCACCGGGCCGTGGACCTTGATGGTCAGCGGGTTGCCGTGCCGGTCCTTGGCGGTGCCGGCGGCGACGCGGATCCAGCCTTCGCTGATGCAGTATTCCTCGACATTGGTCTTCTCGGCGCCCTTGAAGCGGATGCCGACGTCGCGCGACAGGATCTCCGCATTGTAATAGGGGCTCTTCGGATCGACCGAGAGGCGGTCGGGGAAGGTGAAGGTCTCGTTGTCGCTCACAGCAGTGCCTCGATCTCTTTCTTCAACGCCTCGGGCGTGGTGGTCGGCGCATGGCGCGACACCACATTGCCTTGGCGATCGACCAGGAATTTGGTGAAATTCCATTTGATCGCCGAGCCCAAGAGGCCGGTCTTCTCGCCCTTCAGGAACTTGTAGAGCGGATGCGCCTCCGCGCCGTTGACGTCGATCTTCGCAAACAGCGGGAAGGTGACATCGTACTTCGTCGAGCAGAACGCACCGATCTCCTCGGCCGTGCCGGGCTCCTGGGCGCCGAACTGGTTACAGGGAAATCCGAGCACGGCAAAGCCCCTGTCCGCATAGGCGCGGTGCAACGCCTCCAGGCCGCGATATTGCGGCGTGAAGCCGCACGCGCTCGCGGTGTTGACGATCAGGAGCACCTGTCCCGCGAAGCGCTTCAGCGGCACCTCCTCGCCCGTGAGCGAGGCGGCGGTGAAATCGTAGATGCTGGCCGTTGGACTCGCCATGGCTCAGGCTGCCACCGGATCGATCGGCGATGGCGGCGTGCCGCCCGCCTCGATGGCTTCGCCGGCGGCGAGGCACATGTCCTCGCGAAAGCGCTGGCCGACGAGCTGCACGCCGACGGGCACGCGGCCGACCATGCCGGTCGAGACCGTCAGGCCCGGCAGGCCGAAGAACGGAATCGCGATCTGCGTCAGCTGCGCGTGCCAGACCTGCTTGAACGACTCCTCGTCCTTGCGGTCGAGCTGATCGGCGAAGGGCAGCATGCCGGAGACCGGCATCAGCAGCAGCGGATGCTGCTCCATGAACGTCAGCCACTGCCGGGTCAGCGCGGCGCGGCGCGCGAGCGTCTGCGACAGGTCGAACGGATGCACCTTGTCGCGGACGCCGCGCAGGCAGGCCAGCGCGCCGGGATCGCCCTCCTTCTCGGCCGCCGCGAGCTGGGCCTCGTAGCCGTCGCCGAGCCACAGCCGGGTTTGCAGCAGCGCGGCCTCCTGCATCGGCGGCGTGTCCTTGATTTCGTCCACGGTCCAGCCGGCGGCCTCCAGGCGCTTGGCAGCATCGCGCAGCGCGGCGACGACCTCCGGCACCGGATTCAGCCCGTCCGGGTTGACGCAGAGCTTGACGCGCTTCGGCAGATCAGGGCCTTCCAGCGGCACCGGCATCCACCAGATATCGCGGACGTCGCGCGCCGACATCGCCGCAAGCGCGATCCTGACGTCGTTGATGGTGCGGGCGAGCGGGCCGGAGACGGCGCTGATCTGGGGGCCGATCGGGCGCTCGGGGAGACAGGTATTGAAGGCGGGGATGCGGCCGACGGTCGGACGCAGGCCGTGGATGCCGCAGGCATAGGCCGGATAGCGCACCGAGCCGGCGATATCCGTGCCGTGGCCGATATGGCCGATGCCGGCGGCCGTCGCGGAGCCTGCGCCCCCCGAGGAGCCGCCCGGGGTGATGCCGGGATCGCGCGGGTTCTTGGTGTGGCCATGGATGAGATTGCTGGTGAACCAGCGATAGGACACCGCCGGCGTGTTGGTGCGGCCGAGCAGCACGGCGCCGGCCTTGACGAAGTTGTTGACGACCGGATTGTGCGCGGACGCGATCGCGTCCTTCTGCAGATTGAGGCCGTTGGTGGTGGCGTAGCCTGTCTGGTCGACATTGACCTTGATCGTCACCGGCACGCCGGCGAGCGGCCCCGGATCCTCGCCGCGCGCGAGCCGTGCGTCGATCGCGTCGGCCTGCTGCAGGACGTCCTCAGGACGATGGTCGATCACGGCGTTGATCTGATGATTGACCTGGTCGAGCCGCGCCAGCGCCGCGGTCGCGGCATCGCGGGCGGAAACCTGTTTCGACTTGATGAGGGCGGCGAGATCGGCAGCCGGCAGGCGCCAGAGATCGGTCATGGGGAGCTCCGTGGTGACCCCGCGTTCTTAGCGCGCGGAACGGCGGGGAGAAAGCCGTCGCGGCGCGGCACTCCGGGACAGCCTATGCGGCAAAGCGCATAGGTCTGGTTGCTGCTCGCTCTCTCCCCCTCGTCATGGCCGGGCCTGTCCCCGCCATCCACGTTGAGCCGCGCTCGCTGACCGACGTGGATGCCCGGGACGGAGCCCGGGCATGACGGAGACATGAGTTGGCGTCGCATTCAAAGGCGAAAGTCGCGCCGGCGATCAATACCGATCCTGCATCGATCGATCCGGAAACAAGCTTGGCCAAGCTTCGCAAACGACTTTAAGACCTCAAGCAACAACATCATAAACGGAGGAAACCAGATGATCAGATCGGGCACCATCATGGCCGCAACATTCGTTCTCGCCGCTGCAGCAACGCTGGCGCCGCGCGCGGCCTCCGCCGAGACCTACGCCTATGTCGGCAATGCCGACAGCAACGACATCAGCGTCTTCAAGTTCGACGCGATGACCGGCGAGATGGTGCCGGTGCAGACGGCCGCTTTCGTCGGCGTCGAGAAGCCGGGCTCGTCGACCCCGCTCGCGGTCAGCCCGGACAAGACGGTGCTGATCGCCGGCGTGCGCGCGCAGCCTTACCTCGCGGAGAGCTTTGCGATCGACGCCAAGACCGGCCAGCTCAGCCATCTCGGCAACGGACCGCTCGCCGACAGCATGGCCAACATCGCCTTCGACCGCACCGGCAAGGTGCTGTTCAGCGCCTCCTATGGCGGCAACAAGGTGGCGGTGAATCCGGTCCAGGCCAGCGGGGTCGTGGCGGCGCCGAGCCAGGTGATCCCGACCGGGCTCAACGCCCACGCCTTCCTGCCCTCGCCCGACAACCGCTTCGTGTTCGCGACCAATCTGGGCTCCGACCAAGTGCTCGGCTTCGCCTTCGATGCGGCCACGGGCACGCTGACGGCCAAGGAGGCGCTGACGGTCAAGACGCCGGAGAAGTCGGGACCGCGCCACTTCATCTTCCACCCGAACGGCAAGTTCATCTATCTGCTGCACGAGCTCAACGCCGATCTCGCGGTCTATGGCTATGACGCCGACAAGGGCCTTTGGAGCGAGCAGCAGCGGCTCACCACCCTGCCCGCCGGCTTCACCGGCAAGCCCTGGGCGGCCGATCTTCACCTCACGCCTGACGGCCAGTTCCTGTACGCCTCCGAGCGCGGCTCGAACACGCTCGCCGCCTTCAAGGTCGATGCGGCCAGCGGCCGGCTGACCTCGATCGGCAGCGTGCCGACGGAGACGCAGCCGCGCGGCTTCGCCATCGATCCCGGCGGACGCTATCTCGCCGCCGTGGGCGAGGTGTCGAACGGCATGACCGTCTATCGTATCGATGCCGCCAGCGGCGCGCTGGAGAAGATCAAATCATATGCCGTCGGCAAGAAGCCGAACTGGGTGGAGTTCGTCAGCCTGCCGTAATCGGCGACAGCTATTGAAGCGACACCTTCAACGCGGCCATCCTTCGAGACGCCCGCCTAGGGCGGGCTCCTCAGGATGAGGGCGGAGTTCGCAGCGATATTCATTGGCCGCATCGCGGATGTTCACTCTCATGGTGAGGAGCGCCGTCCTCGGCGCGTCTCCGGACGACGCTTCGCATCGCCGGGAGACCCATGAGGCCGGGCAAGCCCCGACATTCCCATCGGCGCGGTTAGCGCCTATATCCAGCGACATGAATAGCCCTGCTGCCCAGACCGACCGCCATCCTCTCGCGGTTCAACATCCGGAACTCGACGACGCCTCCATCCGGCTGCTGGTCGAGACCTTCTACGGCCGCGCGCGCGAGGACGCGCTGATCGGGCCGATCTTCAACCGCGCGGTGGCGGACTGGGACGAGCATATCGACCGGATCAGCGATTTCTGGTCGTCGATGTTCTTGAAGACCGGCCGCTACAATGGCGCACCGATGCGGCCGCATCTGGCCTTGTCACTGCAAGGCGCGCATTTCGATCGCTGGCTGCAGCTGTTCGAGGCGACGGCGCGCGAGCTGTTCGCGCCGGATCTCGCCGACCTCTTCATCATCCGCGCGCGGCGGATCGCCGACAGTTTCGAGATGGGGATCGCCAGCACGCGCGGCGAGCTGATGCGGCCCCGTCATTCGGTCTGACGCGGCCCGGCTGCCGCACGCCGTCATCCATGTGACCGACATCCATATGAGCGACCGACGGCAGGCAATGCCACGCCTGGCGCAGGTCCATCGGCGCTCAATGCCGCGTCATCGATTGCGCGGTCATGTTGAAGATGGCCTCGGAGAACGGAAACTCCAGCACGATCTCGCCATCCTCATCGGTGACCTCGATGACCGCCGTCATCAGGGCAGCATTGCCACCTTCGGTGCGGAGCAGTTCCTTGATCATGTCGCGCGCCACTTCCCAGGCGCGGTCGGGATTGCGTAGCACTTCACCGTCGGTGTCGGAGACCAGTTCCTCGCCGATCCGTGTGTTGAAGAAATATCTAGGCATCGTCAGTTTCCAATGGGGCGCGCGCTGGGATTTTGAAGGCTCGAACGTCTCACATCTGCTTTATCCAGGCAGCTCAGACCCTTGAAGCTAGGGGCTGAACTGAACCGCATTGCGAAGCCATCGATCACGAATCCGTTGTTTTCACGACCCGTTGCGGTGAAAACGGTTGCAATTCGCATCTGCGGCTTCGCACTGCAATAAACAGGCCTGAAAGGCTCAAAACAGAAAATTCCACTGGCGAACTTTTCGTGGCACGGTAGTTTAAATCTGAGGACGATAACCGTCCCGTCTTGAAGGAGAGGACAATGGCCTGGAAAGCACCGAAGATCGTTGAAGTGCCGGTTGGCATGGAAATCAACATGTATGCCTGCGCGGCTCGCAAATAATTCGCGGGTGTGACGTCCAGGTCCCGCCCGACCAGGACGTCGGCGCCAGAGGGTGGGCATCCGTGATCGCGTATGAGCCAGCCCCTACGCAGGTCCGATGTCCACCCTCGTCGCTCCTTTGCTGCTTCGCCAGCAGGCTTTGCTGTGTCGCTTGCTACGCTATCCACCTGCTCGCGCTTTGCTTGCTGCGTCGTGCCCCGCTTCACCCAGACTTGCGTCACTTTGACTGCTGGTCGTCCTGCCGCTGGTAATCGCGTGCGTCACCAGAGCTGAGATCCAGGAGACGGCTCATGCTTCGCCTCGTCGTCCTGGGCGCCGCCGCGGGCGGCGGAGTCCCGCAATGGAATTGTGGCTGCGCGGTGTGCCGTGCCGCGCGCACCTCACATCCCGAGATCCGCAACAGCCAGGCGTCAGTCGCCGTCAGCGCCGATGGCGCCAACTGGTTCCTGATCAACGCCTCGCCCGACCTGCGCCAGCAGGTCACCTCGACGCCGCAACTGCATCCGAAGCCGGGCGCGCTGCGCCACAGCCCGATCGCCGGCGTGATCCTGACCAATGGCGAGATCGACGCGATCACCGGGCTGCTGTCGATGCGCGAAAGCTCACCTTTCTCGATCCATGCGCACCCCAAGGTGCTTGCGATCCTGCGTTCGAACAACATCTTCGATGTGCTGAAGGACGAGACGGTCAAGCGCGTTCCGATCGTCATCGATGTTCCGTTCCGGCCGCTGCTGCAGGACGGCGCGCCGTCCGGCCTCGAGGTCACCGCCTTCGCGGTGTCCGGCACCAGCGCCTGGTATCTGCGTGACAAGCAGCACCCGGGCGGCAGCGCATCGGCCGGCGACACGCTGGGGCTGAGGATCGCCGACCTCGACAGCGGGCAATATTGCTACGTCATTGCCGCCTGCGCCGACGTCGACCATGAGCTGAGAATGAAATTGAAGGGCGCGCCGCTGGTGCTGTTCGATGGCACGGTGTGGCGCGACGACGAGATGATCCAGGCCGGACTCGGCAACAAGACCGGGCAGAGCATGGGACATATCGCGATGTCCGGAGAAAGCGGCGCGATCAAGCAGCTGGCGGACCTCGGGATCGGCAGGAAGATCTTCCTGCACATCAACAACTCCAATCCGGCGTGGCTGCACGCCTCACCCGAGCGGCAAACGTTGGAACGCGAGGGATGGGAAATCCCCGCTGAAGGGATGGAGATCGTATTGTGAGTGAGGTCAATCTGAGCGGAATGACGGCGCTGTCGATCGGACGCGGCGTGACGCTGAACAATGCTGCGGAACTGGAAGCGGCGCTGCGCCACATCGGCGCAACGCGCTATCACAATCACCACCCGTTCCATAAGCTGCTGCACAGCGGCAAGCTGAACAAGGGCCAGGTGCAGGCCTGGGCGCTCAATCGCTACTACTACCAATCGACGATCCCGCTGAAGGACGCGATGGTCATGACCCGCTTCCGCGACCGCGCCACGCGGCTGGAATGGCGGCACCGCATCGAGGATCATGACGGCGATGTCGGCAGCGAGGGCGGCATCGAGCGCTGGCTGAAGCTGACCGAGGGCCTCGGCCTCGACACGGCCTATGTGGAATCCACCGAAGGCATCCTGCCGGCGACGCGCTTCGCGGTGGAGGCCTATGTGCATTTCTGCCGCGACCGCTCGCCGCTGGAGGCGATCGCCTCATCGCTGACCGAGCTGTTCGCCCCGAGCATCCACGAGGAGCGCATCTCCGGGATGTTGGAGCATTACAGCTTCGTCAATCACGACACGATGAGCTACTTCAAGCGCCGCCTCACCCAGGCGCCGCGCGATGCGAATTTCGCACTGCATTACGTCAAGGAGCATGCGACCACGCCGGAGCAGCGCGCCGCGGTGTGCAACGCGCTGATCTTCAAGACCAACGTGCTGTGGGTGCAGCTCGACGCGCTGTATCACGCCTATGTCGAAGGCCACATCCCGCCCGGCGCCTTCGTGCCGAAGGAGGGGTGATCGTGGTCTTCGCGGCTCTCTCAACAGCACCGGTGCCACCATCCCCTGGAGGGGGAGGGTCGGTCCGCGCGAAGCGCGAGGCGGGGTGGGGTGGAGCCACCAGCCGCGGTGTGAATGGAGAGATCACCCCACCCCGCCGCGCATCGCGAGCGATGCGCGGCGACCCTCCCCCTCCAGGGGAGGGTGGGCACCGCCGATGCTGCAGCATCGGACAGAACGCAACCGTTATCGGCTAGAGACCCGCCATGGCCCCGCGTCACATCCAAGTTGCCGAGACCAGCCGCGTGGTACTGCCGCGGCATACCAAGCTGAAATTCGACGAGACGCGCCAGGTCTGGGTGATCCTGGCGCCGGAGCGGGTGCTGGCGCCGGATGAGATCGCGGTCGAGGTGCTCAAACTGTGCGACGGCGTGCGCAGCGTTGCCGGCATCATCGACGAGCTGGCGACGAAATATGCCGCGCCGCGCGACGTGATCGCGACCGACGTCGTGGCCATGCTACAGGATCTCGCCGACAAGGGCTTTCTGACCGAGGTTCGGGAGACGACCTCATGACCGAGCTGACTGAGACGACGCCGCAGGTCGACGCGAATGACGGGCTCGCCGTGCTGGAGCGGCGCGGTTCCGTGGCCGAGACTTACGGCATTCCGCTCGCCGTGCTGCTCGAACTCACGCATCGCTGCCCGCTGCAATGCCCCTATTGCTCCAACCCGTTGGAGCTCGATCGCGCCGGCCAGGAGCTGACCACCGCCGAATGGAAGAAGGTGCTGTCGGAGCTCGCCGAGATCGGCGTGCTGCAGGTGCATTTCTCGGGCGGCGAGCCGACCGCGCGCAAGGACATCGTCGAGCTGGTGCAGCACGCCAATGACGTCGGGCTCTACACCAATCTGATCACCTCGGCGGTGCTGCTGACGCGCGAGCGGCTGAAGGAGCTGGCAGATGCCGGGCTGTGTCACGTGCAGATCAGCTTCCAGGGCAACGAGCCCGTCGTGGCCGATCGCGTCGGCGGCTACAAGGGCGGCCATAGCAAGAAGCTCGAGGTCGCGAAGTGGACCCGCGAGCTGGACCTGCCGCTGACGGTGAACGCTGTGATGCACCGGCAGAACCTGCACCAGCTGCCAGACATCATCCAGATGGCGGTCGATCTCGATGCCGACCGGCTCGAGGTCGCCAATGTGCAATATTACGGCTGGGCGCTGAAGAACCGCGCCAGCCTGATGCCGACCTACGAACAGTTGGAGGAGACCGACCGTCTGGTCGAAGAGGCGCGCGAGCGGCTGAAGGGTACGCTGACCATCGACTACGTCGTGCCGGACTACTACGCGCTGCGGCCGAAGAAGTGCATGGGCGGCTGGGGCCGGCAGTTCTTCAACATCTCGCCGTCGGGCAAGGTGCTGCCGTGCCATGCTGCCGAGAGCATCACCGGGCTCGACTTCATGTCGGTGCGCTCGAACAACTCGATCGCCTGGATCTGGCAGAACTCCGAGGCCTTCAACCGCTATCGCGGCACCGGCTGGATGAAGGAGCCGTGCAAATCTTGCGAGTTCCGCGAGATCGATTTCGGCGGCTGCCGCTGCCAGGCCTTCGCACTGACCGGCGATGCGGCCAACACGGATCCGGCCTGCACGCTGTCGCCGCTGCACGAAAGCATCTTCAAGCAGGCCGAGCGCGACGCGGCCTCGGGCCAGGACCGCTTCCTCTATCGCAACTTTGCCGGCGGCACGCCGGAGAACGGCAACGATGCCTGATGCCGAAGCCGGCCGCGCCGCCGCGCGCCGCACCGATCCGTTCACGCCGCTGACGTCGGAATGGCTCGACGTCTCCGGCGGCCATCAGATCTATGTCGAGAGCGCCGGCCGCGTCGGCGGCATTCCCGCGCTCTATCTGCATGGCGGGCCGGGCTCCGGCTGCCAGCCGGATCACCGCCGCCTGTTCGATCCCGAGCGCTTCCATGCCGTGCTGTTCGACCAGCGCGGCGCCGGGCGCTCGCGCCCCACGCGCAGCCGCGACAACAACACCCTGCCCGACCTGATCGCCGACATGGAGGCGATCCGCGCGAAATTCGGCTTCGAACGCTGGCTCGTCGCCGGCGGCTCCTGGGGCGCGACCTTGGCGCTGGCCTATGCAGAGGCGCATCCGACGCGCGTGACCGGTCTGGTGCTGCGCGCGACCTTTCTCGGCACCCGCGCCGAGGTCGAAGCAGCGTTCGGCGAGACGCTGGCGCGGTTTCATCCGACGCTGCACCGCGACTTCCTGGAGATGCTGCCGGAAGCCGAGCGTGCCAATCCGTGCGACGCCTATTTCCGCCGCATCCTCGATCCGGATCCGGCCATCCACGGCCCCGCCGCGCGCGCCTGGCACGATACCGAGCGCGCCTTGTCCGAGGTCAAGCCGGCGCGCAGCCATCTCGACCGGCTCGCGATCCGCTCCGGCAGCGCGCTGCCGGCGACGCCGTTCATGGAGGCGCATTACTTCTCGCAGGACAGCTTCATGGCGCCGGACCAGCTGCTGCGCGACGCGACGAAGCTCGCCGGCATCCCCGGCATCATCGTGCAGGGCCGCTACGACCTGCTCTGTCCGCCCTCGACCTCGGCGCGGCTGGCGGAGGTGTGGCGCGACGCCGAAATCCGTGTCGTCGAGGCCGCAGGTCACAATCTTTATGACCCCGGCATCCGCGATGCGGTCATGAAAGCCATCTGCGATATGGCTAAGCGCACGGCCGCGCCTTAAACACACCCCTTCTTCCCCTCATGCTGAGGAGGCGCGCCAGCGCCGTCTCGAAGCATGAGGCCCGCGATCCCTCCGGGCCTCATGCTTCGAGACGGCCGCCTATGGCGGCCTCCTCGGGATGAGGATCAGCCACATGCACAGGAGCCTTAAGATGCCCATCGCCGGGAAAGGCATGCTTTTGACATCGATGAACATCGATGCCGAGCATGAAGCTGATTTCAACCATTGGTACGACAGCGAGCATCTCGAAGAGCGCGTGGCCATCCCCGGCTTCATCGAGGCGCGGCGTTATGTCGCCGAGCAGGGCAGCCCGAAATATCTCTGCCTGTATTCGACCGAGACCATCGACGTGCTCGACAGCGCGCCCTATCGCGCGCGGCTGGATGCGCCGACGGAATGGTCGAAGACCGTGATGGCGCGCTTCAAGAACATGATCCGCAGTGTCGCCCGCATCACGATTTCCAAAGGCGCGGGGCGCGGCGCCGTCCTCGGCATCATCCGCCTGCGGCCGAAGCCGGGACAGGACAAGGCGCTGCGCGACGCGCTGAAGATCGAGCTCGACCCGCGCGAACTCAAGGGCGTGATCTCGATGCACCTGCTCGAGGGCGATGCCGATCTCTCAGGGCCTGCCGCAGGCGTGCCCGCGAGTTCTCGCGACGCGGATTGGTTCATCCTGATTGACGGCACCGACAGCCACGCCATCGCCACCTTGATGACGACGCGCTTCGCCGCGATCGATGGTCCGCTGGCGACGCAGATCTCGGCCGGCATCTACCGCCTGATGTGGGATCTGAGCCGGGCTGACATCGCGGCGCATGAGTAGCGCACCTCTTACCACGCGTCATGCCCGGGCTTGTCCCGCCTGCGCGGCCGACGCCGCTTCGGCGCGGCGAAGGCCCGGGCATCCACGCCGCGCTCAGGATGCCGAACGACGTGGATGGCCGGGACAAGCCCGGCCATGACGACTGAGTGCGCGGCGGCTTCCTTGGCACACTCTTTTTCACCCACTCATTCCCATCGTCACATCCCGCATCGCAACACATGGCAGTATCGCGCCTGCAATGCGGCAGCGCACCACTGTGTATGACCAGCAGCGTTGCAAATTTGCCTTTGTGCGCGCCTTGGAATGGCTCTAGTCTGATAAGACTATTCAATTGAGCCATTCAAAAAACAGAAGGGCGACGACCAGGGCCTGCTCCGGACCTCAACCGATCCTCTGCTGATCCTGAACAAATAGTCGTCCTCATGTCAGGAAGGCCGCGCGCTCGTGGTTCGCCGCGCGGACAGGGTAGGAATGAGAGCGACTGATATTTCGGCCCCCGACTACTTTCACAAAGTGGTCGACTGCCAATGGGCTTGTCCCGCACACACGCCGGTCCCCGAATACATCCGCCTGATCGCCGAGGGTCGCTACAGCGACGCCTACATGATCAATTGGAAGTCGAACGTCTTCCCCGGCATTCTCGGACGCACCTGCGATCGCCCCTGCGAGCCCGCCTGCCGGCGCGGCCGTGTCGAGGAGAGCCCGGTCGCGATCTGCCGCCTCAAGCGCGTGGCCGCCGATTTCAAGGACGACGTGCAGCAGCGGATGCCGCGCCCGGCCCCGAAAAACAGCCGGCGCATCGCGCTGGTCGGCGGCGGTCCCGCATCGCTGACTGTGGCGCGTGACCTCGCGCCGCTCGGCTATCACTGCACCGTGTTTGACGCCGATCCCAGGCCCGGCGGCATGATGCGCTCGCAGATTCCAAAGTTCCGTCTGCCCGACAGCGTGATCGACGAGGAAACCGGCTACGTTCTCAGTCTTGGCGTCGACTACAAGGCCGGTCATCGCATCGACAGCCTCAAGAAGCTGCTGGCCGAGAACTATGATGCCATCTTCATCGGCTCCGGCGCGCCGCGCGGCCGTGAGCTGAACATTCCCGGCCGCAAGGAGGCCGCCGCTAACATCCATCTCGGCATCGACTGGCTGTCCGGCGTCTCGTTCGGCCACACCGACAAGATCGGCAAGCGCGTGATCGTGCTCGGCGGCGGCAATACCGCGATGGATTGCTGCCGCACCGCGCGCCGGCTCGGCGGCGAGGACGTCAAGGTCATCGTGCGCTCCGGCTTCGAGGAGATGAAGGCCTCACCCTGGGAGAAGGAGGACGCGCTGCATGAAGACATCCCGATCCTCAACTATCTCGTGCCGGTCGCCTTCACTCACGACAATGGCAAGCTCACCGGCGTCACCTTCCAGAAGGTGAAGGCCGTCTATGACGACAAGGGCGACCGCTTGCTGGTGCCGTCGGGCGAGCCTGATGTGACCTACGACTGCGACGATGTGCTCGTCGCGGTCGGCCAGGAGAATGCGTTCCCCTGGATCGAGGCCGATTGCGGCATCGAATTCGACAAGCGGCACATGCCCAAGGTCGATCCGACCACGTTCGTCTCGACCAATCCAAAGGTTTTCTTCGGCGGCGACGCCGCATTCGGCCCGAAGAACATCATCTGGGCGGTGGCGCAGGGCCACGAGGCCGCGCTGTCGATCCATCGCCTGCTCTCGGGCGAGGACATCACCGAGCGGCCATTGCCCGAGGTGCACATCTCCTCGCAGAAGATGGGCATCCACGAATGGAGCTACGACAACGACGTCTCGCCGGAGAAGCGCTATAAGGTGCCGCATCGCGACAAGGTCGTGGCGCTGAAGGACATCCGCACCGAGGTCGAGCTCGGCTATGACGTCAAGCTCGCGCTCGGCGAGGCGCATCGCTGCCTGAACTGCGACGTGCAGACGGTGTTCTCCAACACGCTGTGCATCGAGTGCGACGCCTGCGCCGACATCTGCCCGATGGACTGCATCACCTTCACCGACAATGGCGAGGAAGCGGATCTTCGCTCCCGGCTGAGGGCACCATCTGTTCATCCCGACCAGAGCCTCTACGTGTCGTCGGATCTGAAGACCGGCCGCGTGATGGTCAAGGACGAGGACGTCTGCCTTCATTGCGGCCTGTGCGCCGAACGCTGTCCCACCGGTGCGTGGGACATGCAGAAATATTTCATCGAGACGACTCACGCAGGTCACGCATGTCCCAGCAAGCGCCGCTCAGCAGCGTAAACGATTTCGTCGTTCGCTTCGCCAACGTCAACGGCTCCGGCTCGGCCAGCGCCAATGAATTGTTCGCGCGCGCCGTGCTCCGCCACGGCGTGCCGGTGTCCCCGCGCAACATCTTCCCCTCCAACATCCAGGGCCTGCCGACCTGGTACGAGGTGCGCGTGACTGAAGCGGGCCATCTCGGCGCGCGCGGCGGCGGCACCGATCTGATGGTGGCGATGAACCCGCAAACCTGGGACAATGACGTCGCCGGCATCGTGCCGGGCGGCTATCTGTTCTACGATTCGACCAAGCCGATGCCGTCGAGCAAGTTCCGTGACGACGTCACCGTCATCGGCGTACCGCTGACGGCGATCACCAACTCGACCTACTCAGATCCGCGCCAGCGCCAGCTGTTCAAGAACATCATCTATCTCGGTGCCCTCTCCGCCTTGCTCGACATGGATCCGAAGCTGATCGAGCAGCTGATCGGCGAGCAGTACAAGGGCAAGGAAAAGCTGCTCTCCTCCAATGTCCATGCGCTGCATCTCGGCCGCGACTGGGCGCTGCAGAATCTGAAATGTCCGATCGGGCTGCGCATTCGGAAGGCCGACAAGGTCGGCGACCGCATCTTCATCGAGGGCAACAATGCCGCCGCGCTCGGCGCGGTCTATGGCGGCGCCACGGTGTGCGCTTGGTATCCGATCACGCCGTCGTCGTCACTGGCGGAGGCCTTCACCAATCACTGCAAGAAGCTGCGGCACGATCCGGACACGGGCCGGGCCAAATATGCCATCGTGCAGGCCGAGGACGAGCTCGCCTCGATCGGCATGGTGGTCGGCGCGTCCTGGAACGGCGCCCGCGCCTTCACCACGACGTCCGGCCCCGGCGTATCGTTGATGACCGAGTTCATCGGCCTGTCCTACTTCGCCGAGATCCCGGCCGTGATCATGAACGTGCAGCGCGCCGGCCCCTCGACGGGCATGCCGACCCGCACCCAGCAATGCGACCTGATCGCCTGCGCCTATGCGTCGCATGGCGACACCAAGCATGTGCTGCTGTTCCCCGAAGATCCGGCGGAAGCGTTCGAGTTTGCCGCCGCGGCGTTCGATCTCGCCGAGCGGCTGCAGACCACGATCTTCCTGATGCTCGACCTCGACATCGGCATGAACCAGCGGCTGTGCCGGCCGCTGAAATGGGACGATGCCAAGCAGTATGACCGCGGCAAGGTGATGACGGCAGACATGCTCGAGGAAGGCCGCGATTTCGGCCGCTACCTCGACGTCGATGGCGACGGCATTCCGTTCCGCACCTATCCCGGCACGCATCCGACCAAGGGCTCCTACTTCACCCGCGGCACCTCGCGCGACCGCTACGCGCGCTATTCGGAAGAAGGCGCCGTCTATGCCGACAACGTGCAGCGCCTGCTGCGCAAGTTCCAGACGGCGCAGGACATGGTGCCACGGCCACTGCAGGCGAACGCGGCGAAGCCGACCAAATATGGCGTGATCTATTTCGGCTCGACCGCGCCGGCCATGGACGAGGCGATTGGCCTGCTGGAGGCGCGCGGTCATCAGCTCGACCGCCTGCGCATCCGCGCCTTCCCGTTCCATTCCAGCGTGGCGAGCTTCATCGCCGAGCACGACTTCGTCTACGTCGTCGAGCAGAACCGCGACGCCCAGCTGCGCCAGCTGATCGTCAACGAGAACGGCATCGATCCGGTGCGCCTGGTGCCGATCCTGCATTATGACGGCACGCCGATCACCGCACAGTTCATCGCGGCCTCGATCGGCACGCACCAGGACCAGATCAAGGTCACCCCGCTACGCAAGGCAGTGTCGTGATGGCCCCGCTCTCTCCACCATCATGCCCGGGCTTGTCCCGCCTGCGCGGCCGAAGCCGCTTCGGCGCGGCGAAGGCCCGTGCATCCACGTCTATCTTTCTCCGGGCACCCACGTGGATGGCCGGGACAAGCCCGGCCATGACGGCCGTGGGCGACAGGGTGCTCTCATGACCTACATCGCAAAGCCGAAATTCCAGCATCCCGGCATCAAGAAGAACGCGCTGGGCTACAGCCATCGCGACTACGAAGGCAAGATCTCGACCTTGTGCGCCGGCTGCGGCCACGATTCGATCACGGCCTCGATCATCGAGGCCTGTTTCGAACTGTCGATCGAGCCGCATCGGGTGGCAAAAATCTCCGGCATCGGCTGCTCGTCGAAGACGCCGGACTATTTCCTCGGCAATTCGCACGGCTTCAACACCGTGCATGGCCGCATGCCCTCGGTGCTGACCGGCGCCAACCTCGCCAACCGCGAGCTGATCTATCTCGGCGTGTCCGGCGACGGCGATTCCGCCTCGATCGGCTTCGGCCAGTTCGCGCACGCGATCCGCCGCGGCGTCAACATGACCTATATCGTCGAGAACAACGGCGTCTACGGCCTGACCAAGGGCCAGTTCTCGGCGACCGCCGACCGTGGCTCGAAGTCGAAGAAGGGCGTCACCAACACCGACAACCCCATTGACCTCGTCGGCATCGCATTGCAGCTCGGGGCCACCTACGTCGCGCGCTCGTTCTCGGGCGACAAGAAGCAGCTGGTGCCGATCATCGAGGGCGCGATCCGGCACAAGGGCGCGGCGTTCATCGACGTGATCAGCCCGTGCATCGCCTTCAACAATCACGCCGGCTCGACCAAGAGTTTTGACTATGTCCGCGAGCACAATGACGCCGTGAACCGGCTCGACGTGCTGACCGGCCGCGACCCGATCGAGATCGACCAGGATGCCGGCACGGTGCAGATCGTCGAGCAGCATGACGGCTCGCGGCTGGCGCTGCGCAAGATCGATGCCGACTACGATCCGCACGACCGCCTGGGCGCCATGACCTTCCTGCAGAAGCACGCGGCGCAGGGCCAGATCGTGACCGGGCTGCTCTATGTCGATCCCGAAGCCGACGATCTGCACAGCCACCTCAACACTGTGGAGCGGCCGCTCAACCGGCTGGGGGCGGCGGATCTGTGTCCGGGGCAGAGCGTGCTCGACAAGATCAATGCGAGCCTGCGCTGACGGTTGTCGCGACGCCCCTGCTGGCAGCAGCAGTGAAGCACACCTCTCCCCGACGGGGAGAGGTGGACGGAGATCGCGGCAACGGATCCGCTTCACCACAAGCCGTTGATCGTTGAAATGGATAGAGCTCTTAAGGTCGCCGCAGCGCCTGCGCCCAGACCCGTTCGAGCTGCGCGATAGCGTCCGGCAGCGGCAGTGCGGACAGCGCGTCGTCGCCGCCCGTCACCAGCCCGAACTCCCGCAACCTGATCAGCGCCTCCTCGACATTGAACGCACGCTGCAGTCCGAACATCTGCTGCAGCAATTCCTCGACGTGGCTGCCCAGCGCGGCGCGGCTCAGCGGCACGGACGCCAGCATCAGGCCGCCATAGGCCAGCACCGCCTCCTTCCAGTCCTGGTCCTCGGCCTCGCCGATCAGGTAGTTGAAGATGCCGGAATTGTTGTTGACGTTGCGGAAGTAGATGTTGTCGGTGACCTGCTTCTGATGGATCAGCGACTGGCGGTGGAAATTGCCCCATTGCCTCAAGATGAAGGCGCCGAGCGCGAACAGGCCCGACAGCGCCGCCAGCGCCTGCTCGGTGTCGTTGTCGTGCACGGTGCCACTGAGGCCGAGATAGAAGCCGGCGACGATGAACAGCACCGTCAATGTCGAGGCCAGCTTGAGCAGGATCGGCACGCCGCCGACCAGCGCCGGCACCCCCAAGGTCAGCTGCTCGCGCAAGCCCATGACGACGCGGACGTTCGGCAGCAGCGCCTCGAGGTCGAAGCGGGCGATATGGCGGAAATATTTGAACAGCACCGCGCCGCCGCGGATCTTGTTGCGGCCGCGCCAGGCGGCGATCTTGCGCTTCTTTCTGGCCGGCTCGTCGGGCTTGGTTGCGACCATCAGGACGATGTCATCATAGACCTCGACCTCCTGGGTCCGACGCCGCAGCCCATATAGCGCGGGGACCTCGATCGTCTCCTGATGCTGGCCGCGCCGGAACATGCGGACGGCACGGTAGTCCGAGATCGGCGCCTTCAGCTTGACGCGCACCAGCGCATGCTCCGCAAACGCGCGCTCGATCTCGTCATGCGCGATCTCGATGAAATTGGCGTCGCCGAGCACCCGGACGAATTCGTCGGTCAGGCTGTCATAGGCGGCATCGAGCTCCCGGGAGGAGCGATGGCGCCCGACCGGCACCTCGGGGTCGAAGTCGAAATAGGCGTCACGGAGACGATCGAGCTCGTCGAAATATTCATGGTGGAGAATGGCGCCCAGCATCCGGACGAGCTCGCGCAGATCGCTGGATTGGACGTCGTCCAGGCCGCCATGCAAAATGACCGCATCGAGCACGTCGGACTTGCGCACTGGAATGAACCGGTCCCGCCGGCTCGCCGTCACCTTTGCCTCAACCACGCGCTTACGCCTGAGCTTCGATTGCCGTCCTGCACTCGCCGGCATTTCAGCAGCCAGCCGTTAGCGCGCACCATAGCCGGCCGATCGACCTTGCGCCACTCGCTGCAAAATCCTGCTGGCCGGCTTCCTGATCTCGTCGGAAGATTTAGGCGGCCCCGTCGTTTTTGGCTAGCCCGCCGTGGCCAGCATCATTCGTCATGCCCGGGCTTGACCCGGGCATCCACGCCTTTCCAAAATTTCCGAAGGAGATGGATGGCCGGGTCAATCCCGGCCATGACGCAGCGAGGACTCTCGCAGAAGCCGCGTTTGCCTACTCAAGCGCGTGAACTCGCAATTCGGGAGACAGGAGAACGATCATGACAGACACGCGGCGCACCAAATCCGCGTTCAACGCCGTTCGTGCCATCGACTACACGGTCATCCTGGCGCGCGATTGGCACGCCATGCGCAATTTTTATGAGGAGATCCTCAGCTTTCGGCTGCTGCGCGAGCTGTCCCCGGGCTGGGTCGAATACCAGGTCGGCCCCAACATTCTGACGCTAGCCCGGCCGCAACGGCTGGCATCGGATCAGCCGACACCACCGGGCAGCGCATCGCTTCAACTGGCCTTCAAGGTGGGCCGCGACGATGTCGATCGCTGTGCCGCCGAGCTGACCCGAAAGGGCATCGCTCTCACGGAGCCGCCCACGGATCAGCCCTTCGGCCACCGCACCCTGTTCTTCCGGGATCCCGACGGCAATCTGCTGGAGGTGTACGCGGACATCTAGGGCTTGGCGGCCGCGCTACGCGGCCGCCGGTTGTATCCGGGGATTGAGCACATACTCCTTCAAGACTTTGTCGGTGGCGGCATCGACCTCGACCAGCGACACGTCGTAGCTCCAGAGATCGGCGAGATGCTGCAGCACCCGCTTGGTGTCGGTCTCGCTGAGCTGGGCGCCCTTGACCACGGTATGCCGCAGCATCAGGCGGCGGTCACCGGCGAGGTCGACATCGACCACCTCGATGTTCGGATCGATGTAGCCGACATCGTACTGCTTCGAGAGTTCGCGGCGGATGCGGCGATAGCCGCGCTCGTCGTGGATGGCGTCGACCAGGATGCCGGCCCGCTCGGCCGGGTCGTCATGCAGATGGAACAGCCGGAATTGCCGGATCAGGTTCGGGCTCAGGAACTGGCTGATAAAGCTCTCGTCGCGATAATTCGCCCAGACGTCGCGCAGCACCGCCATCTCGTCGCCGGTGCCGGCGATGTCCGGGAACCATTCGCGGTCCTCCTCAGTCGGGTCCTTCACGATGCGCTCGATGTCCTGCATGATGGCAAAGCCGAGCGCATAGGGGTTGAAGCCGGAGAAGCGCGGATCGTCGAACTCAGGCTGGAACACGACGTTGGTGTGCGACTGCAGGAATTCGAGGAAGTTGCCGTCGGTGAGGCGGCCTTCCTGGTGCAGGCGGTTCATGATCCGGTAGTGCACGTAGGTCGCCGTGCCCTCGTTCATGACCTTGGTCTGGCCCTGCGGATAGAAATACTGCGCGATGTGGCGGACGATGCGCAGCAATTCGCGCTGCCAGGGCGCCAGCCGCGGCGCGGTCTTCTCTAGGAAATACAGCAGATTCTCTTGCGGCAGGCCGAGCAGCGCCTTGCGGCGCTCGACGTTCAGCACCGCGCTGGTCTTGACGGGACCGGTCGGCACCGTGCGCCAGAGATCGTTGAACGTGCCCTCCTCATAGAGCCTGCGCTTGCCGGCGCGCTTCTCCTCCTCGCGGAAGTCGAGCTTCTTCTTGCCGGGGTAGCGGTCGACGCCATGCGACATCAGCGCATGCGCCGCGTCCAGCGTGTGCTCGACCGCGACCCGGCCGTAGCGCTCCTCGCATTGCGCGATATAGCCGCGGGCAAAGTCGAGATAATCGAGGATGCCGTCGGCATCGGTCCACTGCTTGAAGAGGTAGTTGTTCTTGAAGAAGTGGTTGTGGCCGAACGCGGCATGCGCGATCACCAACGTCTGCATCGTCGCCGTGTTCTCCTCCATCAGATAGGAGATGCAAGGCGAGGAGTTGATCACGATCTCATAGGCAAGACCCATCAGGCCCTTGCGATACGACGCCTCGTGATAGGCGAAATGCTTGCCGAACGACCAGTGCTTGTAGAACAGCGGCATGCCGACCGAGGAATAGGCGTCGAGCATCTGCTCGGCGGTGATGACCTCGATCTGGTTCGGATAGGTGTCTAGCCCGAGCTCCTTCTGCGCCACGCTCTCGCAGGCATCGTGGATGCGCTGCAGGGTGAGGAAATTCCAGTCGGCGCCTTCGAACAGCAATCCGCTCATGATGCCGCCCTTTCCTGCGTGGTGCCGCGACGCTGGAACAGGTCGTGGAAGACGGGGAAGATCTCGCTGCGGTCACGCACCTTGCGCATCGACAGCGGCTGGCCGTTGGCACGCAGGCGCTCATACAGCGACCACAGCGCGGAGTCCGGCATTTCGAACGAATAGGTGCCGGACTCGCCGACCTCCAGATAGGCGAAGAACTGCGACACCGGCAGGATGTTGTCGGTCAGGAGCCGCGCGACGTTCTCCGAGTCCGAGGTGGCGTTGTCGCCGTCCGAGGCCTGCGCCGCGTAGATGTTCCAGTCCGACGGGCGGAAGCGGGAGCGGACGATGTCGTGCATGCATTGCAGCGCGCTGGACACCAGCGTGCCGCCGGAGGCCGGGCCGTAGAAGAAGGTCTGCTCGTCGACCTCCTCGGCGCGGTCGGTATGGCGGATGAACACGATCTCGACATGGCGGTAGCGCCGGGTCAGGAACACGTAAAGCAGCATGTAGAAGCGCTTGGCGAGATCCTTCATGTGCTCCGACATCGAGCCGGAGACGTCCATCAGGCAGAACATCACCGCTTGCGCGATCGGCTTCGGCACCGCCTCGAAGCGGCGATAGCGGATGTCGATCGGATCGATGAACGGGATGCGCTTGGCCTTCGCCTTCAAGGTCTCCAGTTCGGCCACGAGCGCGGCCTTCTTCTCCTCGTCGGTCTCCTCGGCGATCCTGGCTTCGAGCTCGGCGATCGCCTCGGGCCGCGGCCGGCGCAGCGCAACGCGGCGGGCCATCGCCCGAGTGACGGTACGGCTGATCGAGATGTTGGCCGGCGAGCCCGAGGTCGAATAGCCGGCGCGCACCAGCCCCTCGCTCTCGGCCTCGGCGAATTTGCGCTTGGCAAGATCCGGCAGTTCGAGATCATCGAGGAAGAGATTGACGAACTCTTCCTTGCTGAGCACGAAGCGGAAGGCGTCCTCGCTGTCGCCCTGCCCCGGCCCCGACTTGCGGCCGCTGCCGTCGCCAGAGCGCGGCAGGATGTCGCCTTCGATGAATTTCTTGTTGCCCGGCAGCACCATGTCGCGGGTGCCGCCCTCGCGGCGGAAGCGCGGCTCGTCCATGCCGTCCAGCGGGATCGAGACCTCGCCGCCCTCCAGCACGTCCTTGATATCGCGGTCCTGCGAGGTCTTCTTGACCGCTCCCTGAACCAGGGCCTTGGCGCGGCGCAAAAATCGCTGACGATTTTCGAGACTTTTGCCGCCCGGATTCAGGCGCCGATCAATGATGTGCATGACCACGTTCCATACGCCTCCTGCTGCAGCGGCTTCGACTCCTGCTCTCCCCCGCCGCGATGCCGCGGTGCAGCGTCAGATCCGACACGGCACCTGCATCACCTCTTGTTCGACGCTCCAGCCAAGCTCGGCGTCGAACCTGTCGCGTCATTCACAGCCCAGGCGCCGATGTCAGACCGATGGCCTGCAGCACATGCAGTGAACACCGGCGCCGGACCATGATCAACCCGCCTGCTTCACCCGCATGTACCACTCGACCAGCCGGCGGACCTGCCGCTCGGTGTAGCCGCGCTCGACCATGCGCTGGACGAAGTCGGCGTGCTTCTTCTCGGTCTCGCCGTCCTTCTTGGTGCCGAAGGAGATGACCGGCAGAAGGTCTTCGACCTGCGAGAATATCCTCTTTTCGATGACTTCGCGGATCTTTTCGTAGGAGGTCCAGGACGGATTTTTTCCGCCATTCTGGGCCCGGGAGCGCAGCGAGAACTTGACAACCTCGTTGCGGAAGTCCTTCGGGTTGGCGATGCCGGCCGGCTTCTCGATCTTGGTCAGTTCCTGGTTCAACAGCTCGCGATTGAGCAACTGTCCCGTATCGGGATCCTTGAAGTCCTGATCCTCGATCCAGGCATCGGCATAATCGACGTAGCGGTCGAACAGGTTCTGGCCGTAATCGGAGTAGGATTCGAGATAGGCCTTCTGGATCTCGTGGCCGATGAATTCGGCATAGCGCGGCGCCAGATCGGCCTTGATGAATTCGAGATAGCGCTTCTCGATCTCCTCCGGCAACTGCTCACGCTTGATCGACTGCTCCAGCACATACATCAGATGCACGGCGTCGGCAGAGACTTCCGACGTGTCGTGATTGTAGGTCGCCGCCAGCACCTTGAAGGCGAAGCGGGTGGAAATGCCGTCCATGCCCTCGTCGACGCCGGCGGCGTCGCGATATTCCTGCACGCTGCGCGCCTTCGGATCGGACTCCTTGAGGCTCTCGCCGTCATAGACGCGCATCTTGGCGTAGAGCGTCGAGTTCTCATGCTTGCGCAGCCGCGACATCACCGAGAAGCGGGCCAGCGTGTCCAAGGTCGCCGGCGCGCAGGGTGCGGCAGCGAGCTCGGAGCCCTGGATCAGCTTCTCGTAGATCTTGCGCTCCTCGGTGACGCGCAGGCAGTACGGCACCTTGATCACGCAGATACGGTCGATGAAGGCCTCGTTGTTCTTGTTGGTCTTGAAGCTCTGCCACTCCGACTCGTTGGAGTGGGCGAGGATCACGCCGTTGTAGGGGATCGCGCCGATATTCTCGGTGCCGATATAGTTGCCTTCCTGCGTCGCCGTCAGCAGGGGATGCAGCATCTTGATCGGCGCCTTGAACATCTCGACGAATTCGAGGATGCCCTGATTGGCGCGGTTGAGGCCGCCCGAATAGCTGTAGGCATCGGGATCGTTCTGCGCATAGGTTTCGAGCTTGCGGATGTCGACCTTGCCGACCAGCGAGGAGATGTCCTGGTTGTTCTCGTCGCCGGGCTCGGTCTTGGCAATGCCGATCTGGCGCAGCCGCGACGGCTGGATCTTGGCGACGCGGAATTGCGAGATGTCGCCGCCGAAGGCTTCGAGCCGCTTGTAGCACCACGGGCTCATCAGGCCGGTGAGACGGCGGCGTGGAATGCCGTACTTCTCTTCCAGCATCGGGCCCAAAGTGTCGGGGTCGAACAGGCTGAGTGGCGATTCGAACACCGGGCTCAGCTCATCGCCGGCCTTCAGCACGTAGATGGGATGCACCTCCATCAGCTGCTTGAGCCGCTCGGACAGCGACGACTTGCCGCCGCCGACGGGACCCAGCAGATAAAGGATCTGCTTGCGCTCTTCCAAGCCCTGGGCGGCGTGGCGGAAGAAGCCAACGATGCGCTCGATCGTGTCTTCCATGCCGTAGAAGCCGGCGAAGGCAGGATACAGGCGAACCGTCCGGTTCAAAAAAATACGGCCAAGGCGTGGGTCCTTGGCCGTGTCAATCATCTGAGGCTCACCGATCGCAGCTAGTAGTCGCTCAGCGGCGTTCGCGTATCGCATCGGGTCGGTTCGACACGATTCAAGGTATTCCTGCATCGACATGTCGGTCTGGCTTCGTGCCTCGAACGACCTCGCGAACGCGTTGAACAACGAATCGTTGTACATGATCCCTCTCCACGTAGGTTCCGCCGCACTGCTGCAACGAGCCGAGATCGAAGTACGTTCCTCCGCTCTCGAACGACTCAGAGTGAAGCGCGCTAGCCCCTATTGGGCACCCTCTTGGTCCTCTTCCGCAACGCAAAGTGCATGCAGCATATGCCCTATCAACATGCACTTCGCTCAATAGTTCGGCAAAACGGCGCCAATCGACCCTATTTGTAACCCATTGTCTCCGCTTCGCAACATCCGCAATACCCCGGCACCGTAGTCTTCCCGCGCGCGCAAGGCGTTGTGAAAGCACGTGAACCTAGCCCCGCGAAGCAGCAAAACAGTGTCTCTGTCGAGGTGAACCGCAAGTGAACGTCAATCTTTCTCTGCGAAGCGCGCGAAGATTGGAACGTTTTCGCCGTTCGTCGCCGTGATGCGCAGGAGTCACAGCTCGAGACAAACGATATCAGTCGCAGCACTCACCGCGCCGAAGAGCTGACTTGTGCGAACCTCTCGCTGCCGTCTCACGGGCGCGATGATTGACGTCAGCATCTTCACCTGACGCGTGAGATCCACGCTGCAATGGCCGGATCGGCCTGACGTCCAGGCTGAAGAGACCCGCACGCTGTCAACGTCGCGACCTTGCGCACCATCTCGGCACAGACCGACTCGGATGCGACGTCTGAAAATAGATGTGGTACGCGCGTGGCGTTGCAAGGCGAAGGGCGACCATCGTGATACAGGCGCGGCCGGAAACGCCGGGGAGCGCCGAGCAACGGCCGCCAAGCGTCACCATCCATTTGAATGAAATCCATGCGAATGGCATCGACAGGTCAGCCCGGCTCTCGCGAACCCTCAGGCGCAGTGTCCGGAGCCCGCCCCGAGACGTGGCCAATTCGCTGATCCCCTCGCGACCGGAAGCGCTGCGCCGCTCACCCAGCCCACCGAGCGCGACAACATTGCCCGCGCGCCGCCCCCTCCTGAGCCCCTATCCCGGCAATCTCCTCCGAGCAAGATCCGCTTGGGATTTCAGAGGGATCAATCCATTATGAATGGCGTTATCCGAAGACGTGACGCATAGTCGTTCATATGAGGTCCATGTCGGTCTGGCACGATGCCGGGACTGGAACCCAAGAAAAGCAAGCCGACGCACATAGATAGGCATCATGAACCCGGTCAAAGCTCTCGAACAACACGGCCAGGCGGTCTGGCTCGATTTCCTCGCGCGCGGCTTTGTCGCCAAGGGCGACTTGAAGCGGCTGATCGACGAGGACGGCGTCAAAGGCGTCACCTCCAACCCGGCGATCTTCGAGAAGGCGATCGGCAGCTCGGACGAATATGACGCCCCCATTGCCAAAGCCTTGAAGGGCGGCGACCGCTCCCCGACGCAGCTGTTCGAAGCGGTCGCGGTCGAAGACATCCAGAACGCCGCTGACGTTCTCCGGCCGGTCTATGACAGCTTCAACGGCAATGACGGCTTCGTGAGCCTCGAAGTATCGCCCTATCTGGCGATGGACGCCAAGGGGACGATCGCCGAAGCCGAGCAGCTGTGGAAGGCGGTCGACCGGCGGAACTTGATGATCAAGGTGCCGGCGACGGAGGCCTGCCTGCCGGCCATCCAGCACCTGATCTCCCGGGGAATCAGCGTCAACATCACGCTATTGTTCGCGCAGGAGGTCTACCGGCAGGTCGCCGAGGCCTATCTCGCCGGCCTCGAAGCGTATGTCGCCGATGGCGGCGATCCGTCGCATGTCGCTAGCGTGGCCTCGTTCTTCGTCAGCCGCATCGACAGCGTCGTCGACAAGCAGCTCGACGAGAAGATCGCGCAGGCCAACGATCCGACCGAGAAGGAGCGGCTGACCGCGCTCAAGGGCAAGATCGCCATCGCCAACGCCAAGATGGCCTACCAGGACTACAAGCGCCTGTTCTCCGGTGCGCGCTGGGAGCGGCTGGCGGCCAAGGGCGCCAAGCCGCAGCGGCTGCTCTGGGCCTCCACCGGCACCAAGAACAAGGACTACAGCGACGTTCTCTATGTCGAGGAGTTGATCGGTCCCAACACCGTCAACACCGTGCCGCCGGCGACCTTGGACGCCTTCCGCGACCACGGCAAGGTCCGCGACAGCCTCGAGGAGGACGTCGAGGCGGCTCAGGCGGCGCTCGAAGCGCTGGCCAAGACCGGCATCTCGCTCGACGAGATCACCGCGGAGCTGGTGATCGACGGCGTCAAGCAGTTCGCCGACGCCGCCGACAAGCTCTATGGCGCGGTCGCGCACAAGCGCGAAGCCGTGCTCGGCGAGCGACTTGGGCAGCAGTCGATCGCGGTTGCTGCTGATCTCGACAAGAAGGTCCAGGCCGCGACCGAGGATTGGCGCAAGACCGCCAAGATCCGCCGGCTCTGGCACAAGGATTCCTCGGTCTGGACCGGCAAGGACGAGCACAAATGGCTGGGCTGGCTGACCTGCGTCGAGAAAGCCGACATCGCCGACTATGAAGATTACGCCCTGCGCGTGAAGGGGCAGAAATTCTCCGATGCCGTCGTGCTCGGCATGGGCGGCTCCAGCCTCGGGCCGGAGGTGCTCGCCAGGACCTTCCCGCGCAAGGCCGGCTTCCCCAGGCTGCACGTGCTCGACTCCACCGACCCGGCGCAGGTGCGCGCGATGGAAAAGGCCATCGATATTTCAAAGACGGTGTTCATCGTCTCCTCGAAATCCGGCGGCACCACCGAGCCGAATGCGATGAAGGACTATTTCTTCGCCCGCGTCAGCGAGGCGATCGGGGCAAACAAGGCCGGTCATCGCTTCATTGCCGTCACCGATCCCGGCTCATCGCTGGAGAAGGCAGCCAAAGCACAAGGCTTCGCGCGCGTCTTCCACGGCGAGCCCTCGATCGGCGGCCGCTACTCGGTGTTGTCGCCCTTCGGCCTGGTGCCGGCGGCCACCGCCGGCATCAACGTGCGCAAGCTGGTCACCAACGCGCAGGCGATGGTGCGCTCCTGCGGCCCCGACGTGCCGCCGCTGCAGAACCCCGGGGTACAGCTCGGTCTGGCGATGGGTCTTGCCGGCCTGGACGGCCGCGACAAGGTGACGATCTTCGCCTCGCCGAGGATCGCTGATTTCGGCGCCTGGGCAGAGCAGCTGATCGCGGAATCCACCGGCAAGGAAGGCAAGGGCCTGATCCCGATCGATGGCGAGCCCATCGGCGATCCTGCCGACTATGGCAGCGACCGCTTCTTCATCGACATCAGGGTCGAGGGCGACGACATCCCCGATCACAACGCGAAGCTCGCCGCGCTGGAAGACGCCGGTCATCCGGTGGTCCGCATCGTCATCAGCTCGATCGATCAGCTCGGGCAGGAGTTCTTCCGTTGGGAAATGGCGACCGCCGTCGCCGGCGCCGCGCTCGGCATCAACCCGTTCGACCAGCCGGATGTCGAATCCGCCAAGATCAAAACCCGCGAGCTGACGGCAGCGTTCGAGCAGACCGGCGCGCTTCCCGCCGAAGAGCCGGTCATTTCGGTCAAGGGCTGCGAGCTCTATACGGACGCGCAGAATGCCGAGAGCCTGCGCGAGCATGGCGCGGACGGAACGCTCGCCTCCTGGCTGAAGGCCCATCTCGGCCGCGCAAGCGACGGCGACTACATCGCTCTGCTCGGCTATATCGAGCACAATGGCGCCAACACCGACGCCCTGCAACGGATCAGGCTCAAGCTGCGCGACGCCAAACACCTCGCCACCTGCGCCGAGTTCGGGCCACGCTTCCTGCACTCCACCGGGCAGGCCTATAAGGGCGGACCGGACAGCGGCGTGTTTCTGCAGATCACCGCCGATGATGCCCAGGATCTGCCGATCCCTGGCCAGAAGGCGAGCTTCGGCGTGATCAAGGCAGCGCAAGCGCGCGGCGATTTCGATGTCCTCACCGAACGCGGCCGGCGCGCATTGCGGGTGCACCTGAAGGGCAATCTCAAATCGGGCCTGAAGATGCTCGACAGCGCCATCACCGAAGCACTGAGCTAGGAAGGGCCCGCATCGATGCAATTGGGAATGATTGGTCTCGGGCGGATGGGCGGCAACATCGTTCGCCGCCTGATGCGCGCGGGACATTCCTGCGTGGTCTATGATCGCGATGCCAAGGCGGTCGCCGCGTTGGTCTCCGAAGGCGCCACTGGCGCCGCGAGCCTGGACGACTTCGTCGGCAAGCTCGCGGCACCACGCCACGCCTGGATCATGCTGCCGGCCGGCAAGATCACCGAAGCCACCGTCGAGCAACTGACCGAATTGATGGCCCCCGATGACGTGATCATCGACGGCGGCAACAGCTTCTGGCAGGACGACGTCCGCCGCGGCAAGGCGCTCAGCGAACGCGGGCTGCATTATGTCGACGTCGGCACCTCCGGCGGCGTCTGGGGACTTGAGCGCGGCTATTGCATGATGATCGGCGGCGACAAGGCGGTGGTCGACCGGCTCGATCCGATCTTCGCCACGCTGGCGCCCGGCATCGGCGACATCCCGCGCACACCGGGCCGTGACGGACGCGATCCGCGCGTCGAGCAGGGCTACATCCATGCCGGCCCCACCGGCGCTGGCCATTTCGTCAAGATGATCCATAATGGCATCGAATACGGTCTGATGCAGGCCTATGCGGAAGGCTTCGACATTCTGAGGAATGCGAACAGCGAGGCGCTGCCCGAGGCGCATCGCTTCAACTTCGATCTCGCCGATGTCGCCGAGGTCTGGCGCCGCGGCAGCGTCATTCCGTCCTGGCTGCTCGACCTCACGGCAAGCGCGCTGGCGCGCCAGCCGGGACTGGACAAATATTCCGGCTATGTCGAGGATTCCGGCGAGGGCCGCTGGACGGTGAATGCCGCGATCGACGAGGCCGTCCCGGCCGAGGTGCTGACCGCGGCGCTGTTCGCCCGCTTCCGCTCCCGCCAGGAGCATACCTTCGCGGAGAAGATTCTGTCAGCCATGCGCGAGGGCTTCGGCGGACATAAGGAGCCCGAGCAGCATCCCGATCCAGCGCGGCAGAGCGCGCCGGAGATCGTCAAACCGAAGGCGGACCGCGCGTGACTCCCTTGCATCCGCACCAGCCGCCTCACCAGAAGCCCGACGCCTGCGCCTTCGTGATCTTCGGCGTGACCGGCGACCTCACCCATCGCCTGGTCCTGCCGTCGCTGTACAATCTCGCCGCCGGAAATCTGCTGCCGGATCGGTTCTGCATCGTCGGCATCGCCCGCAAGGGCATGTCGAGCGAGCAGCTGCGCGTCAATCTGATGGAGGGCCTGCGCAAATACGCGACGCGTCCGGTCGAGGACGAGATCGCCCAGCGCCTGCTGCAATGCGTGACCGCGATCGAAGCCGATCCGAAGGAGCCGGACAGTTTCGATCAGTTGAAGGAGCGACTGGAGAAGCTGGAGGCCGCGCGGGAGACCCATGGCAACCGGCTGTTCTATCTGGCGACGCCGCCTGCCGCCTTCGCGCCGATCGCGCAGCAGCTCGGCCGCGTCGGGCTGTTGAAGGAGGACGGCAAGGCCTGGCGCCGCCTGGTGGTCGAAAAGCCGTTCGGCACCGATCTGGCGTCGGCGAAAAAACTCAACGATCAGTTGCTCGAGCTCGTGACCGAGCACCAGATCTATCGGATCGATCACTATCTCGGCAAAGAGACGGTGCAGAACATCCTGGTGCTGCGCTTCGCCAACGGCATGTTCGAGCCGATCTGGAACAGGCATCACATCGATCACGTGCAGATCACCGTCGAGGAGAAGCTCGGCGTCGGCACCCGCGGCAGTTTCTATGACGCCACCGGCGCGCTGCGCGACATGGTGCCAAACCATCTGTTCCAGCTGCTCTCGCTGGTCGCGATGGAGCCGCCCGCACGCTTCGATGCGCACACCGTGCGGTCCGAAAAGGCGGAGGTGCTCTCGGCCATCCAGCCGCTCAGCGAGCAGGAAGCGCTGCTGAACTCCGTGCGCGGCCAATACAAGGCAGGGCTGGTGGGCGACACCGAACTGCCCGACTATCGCAACACCAAGGACGTGAGCGCCGACAGCGCGACCGAGACCTATGCGGCGCTGAAGCTGACCATCGATAATTGGCGCTGGGCGGGCGTGCCGTTCTATCTGCGCACCGGCAAGGCGCTGGGCGCCAAGCGCACCGAGGTCGCGATCAAATTCCGCCAGGCGCCGTTCGCGATGTTCAGCTGCACGCCGATCGACACGCTGGCGGAGAACTATCTCGTCATCGGCATCGAGCCGACCCAGAGCATCACCTTGCAGTTCAACACCAAGATCCCCGGCCCGACCATCCGCACCGACGGCGTGCAGATGAAGTTCAACTACAAGGACTATTTCCAGGCCGAGCCCGCCACCGGCTACGAGACGCTGATCTATGACTGCATGATCGGCGACAACATCCTGTTCCAGCGCGCCGACAGCGTCGAGGCCGGCTGGAAGGCCGTGGAGCCGTTCATCGAAGCCTGGAAGAAGGCCGGCCGCGACGGTCTGCATACGTACGAAGCGGGAAGCGAAGGGCCCAAGGCGGCAGCCGATCTGCTCGCGCGCGACGGCCGCAGTTGGCGAAAGCTGGCCTAAAGCCATGGGCCCGCCCTCTCCCGAACTGGTGCGCGTCGCCGACAAGGCGGCGATGGCGCGGACTGGCGCCGATCTCCTGCTGGCGCGGATCGCCGAAAATGCCGGCCGGATCGCGATCTGCCTGACCGGCGGCTCGAGTCCCAAGCAGCTCTACGAGCTGCTGGCGACGCAGGCCTATCGCGACCGCATCCCCTGGCCGCGCGTGCACTGGTTCATCGGCGACGAACGGTTCGTCCCGGCAGGCGACGCCCTGCACAACATGACCATGGCGCGCCACGCCTTCCTTGATGCCTGCGCGCCCGCCGCCAATATCCATCCGATCCCCACGGATACGGGCAGTCCCGAACGCAGCGCGAACGCCTATGCGCGCGAGCTGATCACATTCTACGGCGCCGACCAGCTCGATCCGGCCCGGCCCTTGTTCGACGTCGTACTGCTCGGTATCGGTCCCGACGGCCACGTGGCCTCGCTGTTTCCAGGCTACCCCGCCGTCGAGGTCCGGGACCGCTGGGTGGTGGGCGTGGACCAAGCCCATGTCGCGCCCTTCGTGCCGCGGGTCAGCCTGACACTGCCGGCCCTCGCCTCCTGCCGCACCATGCTGTTCGAGGTGGCGGGCGCCGACAAGCAACCGATCCTGACCCGGGTGCTGGCCGGCGAGGACCTGCCGGCCAATCGCGCCCGCTCGACCCATGAGACGACGTTCCTCATCGATGCGGCGGCGTGGCCGGAGACTGCGGCGGATCGATCACCGCCCGGGCTTCCGCATGCGCTCATCGTCATGGGTGTTTCAAGCTCAGGAAAGAGCACGGTCGGGCAAGCGCTCGGCCGGCGCCTCGGCTGGCGCTTCGAGGATGGCGACAGTTTCCACCCGCCGGCCAATGTCGCCAAGATGAGCGCGGGCCAGCCCCTCACCGACGCGGATCGCTGGCCCTGGCTGCAGGCGATCGCCGACGAGATTGCGCGCTGTCGCGCCCAGGGTGAGCCCATCATCATCGCCTGCTCGGCGCTCAAGAAGGCTTATCGCAAGATCCTGGTCGGCGATTGCGGCAACGTCCGGCTGGTCTATCTCGAAGGGGATCGGGAGCTGATCGGCGACAGGATGGGCCACCGCAAAGGGCATTTCATGCCGACCGGCCTGCTCGACAGCCAATTCGCGACGCTGGAACCACCGGGCGTCGACGAGCATCCTGTCACGGTCTCGGTCGACGCGCCGGTCGAGACCATCGTCGACGATATCCTGCAACAGCTTCACATCGGTCAGGACCGCCCTGACTGCGAACGGAACGGCTCATGACCCGCATCGCTCTCGTCGTGTCCGACGTCGACGGCACGCTATTGACCAAGGACAAGGTTCTGACCGAACGCGCGGCCAAGGCAGCCCGGCAGTTGCGCGAGGCCGGCATCGCCTTCACGATCACCTCCAGCCGTCCGGCCATCGGCATGGGTTTTCTGATCGCGCCCTTGCAGATCGACCTGCCGGTCGGGCCGTTCAACGGCAGTTCGATCATCGATCCCGCGATGCGTCCGCTCGAACAGAGCCTGATTCCCGCCGGGGCCGCCGCGCGCTGCGTCGATCTGCTCCAGCAGCGCGGCATCGATATCTGGGTGTTCACCAGCGATGCCTGGCTGACGCGCAACGCGGCCGGCGATTACGTGCCGAACGAGCAGCGCGCCATCCGGGCAGATCCGACCATCACCAGCGACTTCTCGCCGTATTTGGCCAAGGCCTGCAAGATCGTCGGTTCGAGCCGCGATTTCGACCTGCTCGCCCGCTGCGAAGGCGAGATGCGGGAGCTGTTGGGGACCGAAGCAACCGCCGTGCGCTCGCAGAGCTATTATCTCGACATTACCCCGCCGGGCCGCAACAAGGGCACCTTCGTCACCGCCATGGCTGCGCGGCTCGGCATACCGCTCAGCCAGGTCGCCACCATCGGCGATATGCACAATGACGTCGCGATGTTCGAGGTCAGCGGGCTGTCGATTGCGATGGGCAATGCCAGCGACGAGGTCAAGAGCCACGCCACGCGGGTCACCACCTCCAACCAGGACGAAGGCTTCGCCAATGCGATGGAGATGATCGTGGCGGAGAACGTGCAAGATTAGCGCGCGACCCCGCGTCAGGCCTCCGACCGCTGCTTGGCCGGCTTGTGTTCGGCCTTCTTGGCGCCGCTCAGATTCTGCGCCGTGTTGATCAGCGCGATATGCGTCAGCGCCTGGGGGAAGTTGCCGGTCTGCCGGCGCGCCTGCGTGTCGTACTCCTCCGCGAGCAGGCCGACGTCATTGGCGATGTCGACCACCCGCTGGAACAGCGTCTCCGCCTTCGCGATGTCACCGGCGAGCACATGCGCATCGGCGAGCCATAGCGTGCAAGCGAGGAACGCGCCTTCGATCGGCTGCTGCTCATCCGACGGGGCCTCGCGCGGATCGTGCCGCATCACCAGCCCGTCGCGGATCAGGTGCCGCTCGATCGCTGCGATGGTGTTGCGGATGCGCGGATCGGAGCATGGCAGGAAGCCGACCGCGGGCAACAGCAGCAGGCTCGCATCGAGCAGTTGCGATCCGTAGGAATCGACGAAGCTGCCGACACCGGCGTCGTAGCCCTTGTCGCAGACATCGCGATGAATCGTGTCGCGCAGCCGTTGCCAGCGTTCGAGCGGCGCGTTCAGCTGGAACCGCTCGGCGCTCTTGATCGCGCGGTCGAACGCCACCCAGGTCATCACCTTCGAGAAAACGTAGTGCCGGCCATCGCCACGACGCTCCCAGATGCCGTGATCGGGTTGATCCCAGACGTCGGTGAGATGGTCGAGCACGGCGCATTCGAGCGCCCAGGTGCCATCCTGCAGCCGCAGCTTGGTCATGCGCGCCTGATGAAACGCATCGATGAGCTCGCCATAGACGTCGAGCTGAAGCTGCGCATGGGCGGCATTGCCGATCCGGACCGGCAGCGAGCCTTCATAGCCGGGCAGCCATTCGGCCTGCCATTCCGTCAGCCGCCGCTGCCCCATGATGCCATACATGATCTGCATATGGGCGGGAGCGCCGGCGGCCGCGCGCAGCAGCCAATTGTGCCAGGCCAGTGCTTCCTCGGTATAGCCCGAGTTCATCAGCGCCAGCAGCGTGAACGTGGCGTCGCGCAGCCAGCAGAAGCGATAGTCCCAATTGCGCCTGCCGCCGAGCTTCTCCGGCAAGGACGTCGTCGGCGCAGCAACGATGCCCCCCGTTGGGGCATAAGTCAGGGCCTTCAGCGTGATCAGCGAGCGCATCACGAGGTCACGATGGTCGCCGCGGTAGCTGCAACGGCTCGACCAGTCGGTCCAGAAGGCCTCGGTGTCGGCAAGGGCCTGTTCGGGGTCGATCGCCTTGGGCGGCGGCAGATGCGACGGGCCATAGGTCAGCACGAAGGGAATGGTGTCGCCGGCCGTGACCTCGAATTCGGCGACCGTCGTCATGCTCTCGCCGCGCGTCTCGACCGGCGTATGCAGCACGGCCATGTCAGGTCCGCACACCGCGAACAGCGCGGAGCGGTCCTCGGTCCGCCGGACCCAGGGGATCTCGACACCAAACCCGAAACGGATGATCAGGTCCATCCGCATCGCGACCCGTCCGGACACACCGCGAACCAGACGGACGACGTCGGAGGCGCTGCCGCGCGGCGGCATGAAGTCGATCAGTTCGACGATGCCAGCCGGGGTCTCGAAGCGGGTTTCGAGGATGAGGCTGTCGCCACGATAGCGGCGCGACACCGCGCGGACCTCGTCCCGCGGTTCGATCAGCCAACGGCCATGGCCGCGATCGCCGAGAAGAGCCGCGAAACACGCGTCCGAATCGAACGCCGGCCAGCACAGCCAATCGATCGAGCCATTGCGGCTGACAAGCGCAGCCGTCTCACAATCGCCGATCAGCGCATAATCTTCGATCCTGCAGGGCATTCCACATCCGCATGCACATGCCCCCGCCCGATATCCCGTTCTCTAAACGCGGGCCGCGCTGATCCGTTCGGCGGTCGCGGATTTCAAGGCATCAATGCCCGCCGTCGCGGCGATGTCCTCGATGGCGACCGGCATCTTGCGGCGCCAGTTCGGATGCTCGTCGATGGTACCGGGAATGTTGGGCTGGTCGACGACCTCGAGCAGGTCCTCGAGCGAGATCGCCAGCAGCCGCGAGCGCGTTCGCGACAGAAACCTGATCGCGGAATGGACGTCATTGGCTGCAATGCCATTGTCGCGCAGCACCTCGTCCCAATAGCCGAGGGCGCGCCAGCGATCCTCGTCGCTCTCGCCGGGATCGATGCCCAAGCCGCGCTTGGTCCGGAGATCACCGAACGAGCGCCAGCCGGCATAGGTCGAGAGGTCGTGCGTGTTCAGCGTCACCAGGGCATTCGGCGGGTAATAATCGACGTCGCGGAAGCGCCCATTGTCGTCGCGCTCGAAGATCATCACCTTGTAGGACCACAGACCCCAATCGGCCATCTGCTCGCGAAAACCTTCGGGAACGGTGCCGAGGTCCTCGCCGATGACGACGCATTGGTTGGCCACGCTTTCGATCGCTGTGGCGGCGAGCAGTGCCTCGAACGGCATCTGGACGTAGGCGCCCTGCTTGGCCGGAAATCCGTGCGGCACCAGATAGAGCCGCTTCAGGCCGAGCACATGGTCCAGCCGGATCGCCCCGGCATGCCGCATTGACGCCCGCACCATCTCCCGGAACGGCTCGAAGTTCTTCAATTCCAGGCCCGGGGCGTTGAAACCCGCCAGGCCCCAGTTCTGCCCGACCGTATTCAACGGATCGGGCGGCGCGCCGACCGACAAGGTCCGTGAAATCGCGCCCTGCTCGTTCCAGGCATCGAAGCCGTCGGACTGAACGCCGACCGCGACATCGAGATAGAGCCCGACCTTCATGCCCAGCCGGTGCGCGAGATCCTTGCAATGGCGCAGCTGCCGCTCGGCCAGCCATTGGACATAGGCGACGAAATCGGCCTCGCGGCGATCCGGACCATTGAGCAGCGCCGCGCAGCGTGCTGCGTCAGGTTGCCGCCATTCCTCCGGCCATTCCCACCAGGGCTGCTGGAACCGGTGCCGCAACACCTCGAAACAGGTGAACCGCGCCAGCAGATCGCCACGCTCGGCGCGATAGGCCTTGAACTCCGCCGCGTCAGCGCTGTCGGGTGCGGCCAGGAATCGGTCGAAGGCGGCGCGCAAGGCCGGCCATTTCAACGCCGCCACGCCCTTGTAGTCGACCAACTCGCTCTGTCGCAGCGCCTCCAGCGTCTTGCTGTCCGGGCCGTTCCGGAACCCGGGCGCCTGCTCGACATCGACATAAAGCGCGTTGAGGAACAGCCGGCTGTTCGGCGCATAAGGGCTGAAATCGCCCGACCGGTCGTCGAACAACGCATGCAGCGGATTGAGACCGACGCCGTCAGCGCCCAGTTTGGCGCAGAGCTCGATCAGATGCGCGAGATCGGTGAAATCGCCCATGCCCCAATTGCGCCGGGAGCGGATGCCGTAAAGCTGCACCGCCAGCAGCCAGACACGATCGAAATCGCCCGAGAATGCCTGGCCGGGCGCGACCAAAAGCGGCAAGTCCTCGCGACACGAGGACGCATCGGTCAGCTGGACGCGATAGCTGCCCACCGCAAGGTCGGCCGGCCATTCAAGCAGCCCATCCTGCGTCTCGCCGCTGGCGGCCTCGACATCGCCACGCTTGATCGTCCATCTGACCGGCAGCTGGGCCGCCTCGTTGAGGCGGCTGCGCGCGGGCTGCCCCGCCCGAATCACCACGGCGTCGTTCAGGAGTCGGTGCGGCGTCGGCCTCGGGAAGGCCTCGACGATGATTTTGAGCGCCGCTTCATCGGTGACGCGGCGCTGCCCCTGACCGTCGTAGAATTCTGTCAGGATTCCGAGACTATGAGCTTGGCTGAAGAGATCCATTCGGCACGCGATCTGGACGTAAGGAGACCGTACGTCGTGAAATTGTTGTGGGACGGCAAGAGGATAAGCCCCTAACGCAGCGCGTCTGCCGTCGTTCCTTCGGGAACCAAACGAGGCTTGCCGCTTTGTAAGGAGGTTGTTTCGGGGCCTAGCGAACCGGGACGACGATTTCTTGTCAATGGCATCACCGTGAACAAATTTGCGCCCCCGTCCGAAAGCGTCATCCCTCGCGACGCTTTGTCCCCTATTCTGCCCTCTTTTGAGGAGAGCCGCTTCGGTCAGGGTCATCGGCCCTCCGAATCGCAGCCGATTCGTCATCCTCTCTCCTAGGCGAGGGCTTCATGAACCTGATGTCATCCCTGGACGCTCCCAACCTCCAGACCGCGACCGATGGCGACGGCCTTTGGTACAAGGACGCGATCATCTACCAGCTGCATGTCAAGGCGTTCGCCGACAGCAACAATGACGGCATCGGCGATTTTGTCGGCCTGACCGAAAAGCTGGATTATCTCCAGGATCTCGGGGTCACCGCGTTGTGGCTGCTGCCGTTCTATCCCTCCCCTGGGCGCGACGACGGCTATGACATCGCCGATTACGGCAGCATCAATCCAGATTTCGGCACGATGAAGGACTTCAAGCGCTTCATCCAGGAGGCCCAGCGCCGGGGTTTGCGCGTCATCACCGAGCTCGTCGTCAATCACACATCCGACCAGCACCATTGGTTCAAGCGCGCCCGGCGCAGCCCGCCGGGATCCAGCGCCCGCAACTGGTATGTCTGGAGCGACACCGACCAGAAATATCTGGGCACACGGATCATCTTCACCGACACCGAGAAGTCGAACTGGACCTGGGACCCCGAAGCCGGCCAGTTCTACTGGCATCGCTTCTTCTCGCACCAGCCGGATCTGAATTTCGACAATCCGCGAGTGGTGAGCGCGATCATCCAGGTGATGAAGCGCTGGCTCGATGCCGGGGTCGATGGCTTCCGGCTCGACGCGATCCCCTATCTCTGCGAGCGTGACGGCACCAACAACGAGAACCTCCCCGAGACGCATGCGATCATCAAGCGTCTGCGCGTCGAGCTCGACAACTATGCCAAGGACAAGCTGCTGCTGGCGGAAGCCAATCAATGGCCGGAGGATGTGCAGGAATATTTCGGCCATGGCGACGAATGCCACATGGCCTACCACTTCCCGCTGATGCCGCGCATCTACATGGCCATCGCGCAGGAGGACCGCTTCCCGATCACCGACATCCTGCGCCAGACGCCGGATATTCCCGCGACCTGTCAATGGGCGCTGTTCCTGCGCAACCATGACGAACTGACCTTGGAAATGGTCACCGACGTCGAGCGCGATTATCTGTGGTCGACCTATGCCAACGATCCGCGCGCGCGCATCAATGTCGGCATCCGCCGGCGCCTCGCGCCGCTGATGGACAATGACCGGCGCAAGATCGAGCTGATGAACTCGCTGCTGATGTCGTTCCCGGGCACGCCGATCATCTATTACGGCGACGAGATCGGCATGGGCGACAACATCTATCTCGGCGACCGCAACGGCGTGCGCACGCCGATGCAGTGGACGCCGGACCGCAATGGCGGCTTCTCGCGCGCCGACCCGGCCCGGCTGTATGCGCCGATGATCATGGATCCGGTCTACGGCTACGAGGCCGTCAATGTCGAGGCGCAGTCGCGCAGCCTGTCGTCGCTGTTGAATGCGACCAAGAAGCTGATCTCGGTGCGCAAATCGACGCCCGCCTTTGGCCGTGGCACCATGAGCTTCATCCGCCCGGCCAACCGCTCCGTGCTGGCCTATGTCCGGCAATACAAGGACGAAGTCATTCTCTGCGTCGCCAATCTGTCGCGGTCGGCGCAGGCGACGGAGCTCGACCTCTCGGCCTTCAAGGACCGGGTGCCGATCGAAATGCTGGGCCGGTCGCGTTTCCCCGCGATCGGCGAGCTGCCTTATATGATCACGCTGGCGCCGTACGGATTCTACTGGTTTCAGCTGCGCGAGCGGGAGAAGTCCGAACCGGTGGTCCAGCGCGCCGTGCCGGAGTTCGAGACGCTGGTGGTTCCCGTCGGGTCGACCTGGGTCTCGCTGGCGCGCACGCGGAGCCTGTTCGAACGTGATGTGCTGCCCGGACATCTGGCGCGCACGCGTTGGTATCCGGAACGGTCGGCCGATGCGATCCACCCGACGCTGACATCCGCCATTCCGTTCTGTGACATCGGCGACAACCGCCCCTGGCTGATCTTCTTCAAGGCCGCTGAACGCAAGGACGAGCTGCGCTATCTGCTGCCGATGTGGATCGACTGGGTTCGCTTCGATCGCGAGCGCTACAATCCGCAGGCGTTTGCCGCCGTGCGCCAGGGCGCGCGTGAAGGCACCGTACTGGATGCCGCGACCAGCCCGATCTTTCTCGCTCTGCTGCTGCGCAATCTCCGGCAGTCGCTGACCGTGGAGGAAGACGGGCTGCGCCTCGAATTTCGTCCGACCTCGAAATTCCCCGACCGGCCGATCAGCGAGTCCGAGCAGGTTCGCATCATCGAGACCGATCGCTGCAGCAGCAAGGCGGTCGTCAACAACGACTACTTCATCAAGATCCACCGTGAACTCGAGGCAGGCGTTCACCCAGAGATCGACGTCGGCCATTTCCTGACCGAGACTGTCGGCTTCGCCAACGTGCCGCCATTGCTCGGCAGCGTCGAGTTCATCCAGGACGACGAGCGCCGCACGATCGGCAGCGTTCATGGCTTCATCGAGAACCAGGGCGACGGCTGGACCGTCACCTTGGCCTATCTCGATCGCTACATCGACGACCAGCGGGTGTTCACCGCCCAAGGCGACGAGCGGCAGAACGAGGAGCGCTCCCCCTATCTGCGCTATATGACTCAGGCGGGCCGACGGGTCGGCGAGTTGCATGCGGCCCTGGCATCCCGCAACGACATCGCCGATTTTGCCCCCGAGCCGACCACAGCCGACAGCCTCGATCATTGGATCGACCGGCTTCGCGCCCAGGCCAACCGGGTCCTTGCCCGACTGATCGAGCGGCGCGACCACTTCAAGGACCCGGAACGCGGCCTCATCGATCAGGTGCTCGCCAGGCGCGGCGAATTGTCCGAGCGGCTGAGCCATCTGATCCCGCACCACGTCGGCGGCTGCGATATCCGCCTGCATGGCGATTTTCATCTCGGCCAGATCCTGATCGTCAAGGATGACATCTTCATCATTGATTTCGATGGCGACGAGGAGCAGCCGCTGGCCGAGCGTCGCCGCAAGGCGCCGCCGGCGAAAGATATCGCAGGCTTCCTGCGCTCGATCGACTGCTCGGTCCGTGTTGCGCTCGATCACGCCCTGCAGGCCGCCCCCGACGATCACAGCAAGCTGACCACGGCCTTGGCGGACTGGCGCGACCAGGCCAGCGCCGCGTTCTTGGCAGGTTATCGCGAGATCAAGGCCGCCCAGGGCCTTTGGCCTGACGATCCGCACACCGCAGAGGCGCTCCTGAGCTTTTTCCTGCTGGAAAAAGCGCTCGGCGCACTGGAATATGACCTCGCTCACCGGCCGGACTGGCTACGCGTCGCGCTGGGCAACCTGCTTCGCGTCCTGTCCGTACCAGCACCTGCCAGCGAGTCCTCATGACCCATCTTTCTCCCGAGGCGTTTGCGATCATCGAAGGTCGGCATGCCGACCCGTTTCGCTATCTCGGTCAACACGACGTCGACGGCCGGACCGTGATCCGCGCGTTCCTGCCCGAGGCCTCGCGCGTCGAGGCCGTCGGAGACAATGGCGAGGTGGCACCGCTTGCACGGATCCATGACGCCGGCCTGTTCACCGGGACCATGTCGGGGCCGCAGCGCTATCGGCTGCGGGCGACGTTCGGCGATCACGTCACCGACCTCGAGGACCCCTATCGCTTCCTGCCGATCCTGACCGATTTCGACCTGCATCTGCTCGGCGAAGGCAACCACGAGCGGCTCTACGACAAGCTCGGCGCCCACCCGATGGTGCTCGACGGCGTCGACGGGGTGGGCTTCGTGGTGCTGGCGCCGAACGCGCGTCGTGTCAGCGTGGTCGGCGATTTCAACTTCTGGAATGCGCGGCGTCACCCGATGCGGGTGCGGGGCAACGGCTATTGGGAGCTGTTCATTCCCCGAGCCAAAGCCGGGGATCACTACAAGTTCGACATTATCGGCCCGCAGGGCGAGCACCTGCCGCTGAAATCGGACCCGATGGCGTTCGCGGCCGAGATGCGTCCCAAGACGGCATCCATCGTCGTCGACGAAACGCGCCTGCCGCGACCGCGGCCGGCCCCCTCGGACATCAACAAGCTGGACAGGCCGGTTTCGATCTACGAGGTGCATCTCGGGTCCTGGCGGCGCAAGGACAACAACCAATGGCTCACCTATCGCGAGCTGGCCGAGCAGTTGCCGGCCTATGCGCGAGACATGGGTTTTACGCATATCGAATTTCTGCCGGTCAGCGAGCACCCGTTCGACGGCTCCTGGGGCTATCAGCCGACCGGCCTGTTCGCCCCGACCAGCCGCTTCGGCAGCCCGGAGGATTTCTGTGCCCTGGTGGACGCCTGCCACCGCGAGGGACTGGCGGTCTGGCTGGACTGGGTGCCCGGACATTTCCCCGATGATCCGCACGGCCTCGGCCATTTCGACGGCACGGCGCTGTACGAGCACGCCAACCCGATGCAGGGCCGCCATCTCGATTGGGGCACCCTGATCTACAATTACGGCCGCACCGAAGTGGCCAATTTCCTGCGCTCGAACGCGCTGTTCTGGCTGGAGCGCTACGGCATCGACGGCTTGCGCGTCGACGCCGTCGCCTCGATGCTCTATCTCGACTACAGCCGTCCGTCCGGCGGCTGGATCCCGAACAAGTATGGCGGGCGGGAGAACCTGGAGGCGATCGAGTTTCTGCGGCGAACCAATATCGAGGTGTTCGGCCATTTCCCGCAGGCGACCACGGCCGCCGAGGAATCGACCGCCTGGCCGCAGGTGTCGCGCCCGGTCGACATCGGCGGGCTCGGTTTCGGCTACAAGTGGAACATGGGCTGGATGCACGACACCTTGCGCTATGTCGGCAAGGATCCGATCCACCGCAAATATCACCACGGCGAGATCCTGTTCGGCCTGCACTACGCCTTTTCAGAAAACTTCATCCTGCCGCTGTCGCATGACGAGGTCGTGCACGGCAAGCGCTCGATCCTCGGCCGCATGCCCGGCGACGATTGGCAACGCTTCGCCAATCTGCGCGCCTATTACAGCTTCATGTTCGGACATCCGGGCAAGAAGCTGTTGTTCATGGGCTGCGAGATCGCCCAGGAGCGCGAGTGGAATCACGATTCCTCGCTCGATTGGCACCTGCTCGGCGACCCAAAATATGCCGGCATCCAGGCGCTGATCCGCGACCTCAACCATCTCTATCGCAATCAGCCCGCTTTGCATGAGCGGGATTGCGAGCCGGAGGGTTTTGACTGGCTGATCACGGACGATGCCGACCGCAATGTCTTCGCCTGGGTGAGAAAGGGCTTCGATGAGCGGGCTCGCTGCGTCGTGGTCGTGAACTTTTCGCCCAACGTGTATTACAATTACCGGGTCCGCGTGCCGCTCGGCGGCACATGGCGGGAAGTCTTCAATTCCGACTCCTCGCATTATGGCGGCAGCAATGTCGGCAACGTCGGCCAGGTCCATGCCTCTGAAGATCAACAGCTCAACCTCATCCTCCCGCCCATGGCAGCGGTATTTCTCGTCCCGGAAGCCTGACGCGATGCGCCTGTCGGCCGGAAGTCACGCCCGTCTCGGTGCCACCTGGGACGGACGGGGGACGAATTTTGCGCTGTTCTCCGCCAATGCCGAGAAGGTCGAGCTGTGCCTGTTCGATAGCCAGGGCCGGCGCGAGATCGAGCGCATCGAGCTGCCGGAGCGCACCGAGGATGTGTGGCACGGCTATCTCAACGATGTCTCGCCCGGGCAGCTTTACGGCTACCGCGTCTACGGCCCCTACGAGCCGGAACGCGGCCACCGCTTCAATGCCAACAAGCTGCTGCTCGACCCCTATGCAAAGCGGCTCGCCGGCCGGCTGGTCTGGAGCGACGCACATTTCGCCTATCGCGCGGGCTCGCCGCGCGAGGATCTATCCTTCGACCGCCGCGACAATGCGCGCGGCATGCCCAAGGCCGTCGTCATCGACGAGACCTTCAATTGGGGCCGCCGCGAGATGCGGCCGCAAATCCCGTGGGAGGACACGATCATCTACGAGGCCCACGTCAAGGGCCTGACCAACCGACGCGACGACGTGCCACCGAATCTGCGCGGCACGTTCGGCGGCCTGTCGGCGCCGGCGATGATCAAGCACCTGAAGCGGCTCGGCGTCACGACCATCGAGCTGTTGCCGATCCACGCCTTCATCGACGACCGCATGCTGGTCGAGAAGAAGCTCGTCAACTACTGGGGCTACAATACGATCTCGTTCTTTGCGCCGGAGCAGCGCTACGCGCAGGACAATCCGCTCGATGCCTTCAGAACCACGGTCGCGCGTCTGCATGACGCGGGCATCGAGGTCATGCTCGACGTCGTCTACAACCACACCGCCGAGGGCAATCATCTCGGCCCGACGCTGTGCTATCGCGGCATCGACAACGCCTCGTATTATTGGCTGCAGCCCGACAATCCGCGCTTCTACGACGATTTCACCGGTTGCGGCTCCTCGGTGAACCTGACGCATCCGCGCGTGCTGCAGATGGTGATGGATTCGTTGCGCTACTGGGTCGAGGTCTGCCACGTCGACGGCTTCCGCTTCGATCTCGCGACCACCCTCGCGCGCGAGAAGCACGGCTTCGATCGCCGCAGCGGCTTCCTCACCGCGGTCCGGCAGGACCCGGTGCTCGCCGGCGTGAAGCTGGTGGCCGAGCCCTGGGATGTCGGCCTCGGCGGCTATCAGGTCGGCGCCTTCCCGTCGCAATGGTCGGAATGGAACGATCGCTATCGCAGCGCCATGCGCCGCTATTGGAGCGGCGAAGGCAGCCTGATCGGCGAGGTCTCGAGCCGGATGACCGGGTCGTCGGACATATTCAATCACGACGGCCGCACCCAGCGCGCCAGCGTCAACCACGTGACCGTCCATGACGGTTTCACGCTTGCGGATCTGTTCAGCTACAACAGCAAGCACAACGAGGCGAATGGCGAGGACAATCGCGACGGCTCCAACGACAACCACAGCAACAATTGCGGTCATGAGGGGCCGAGCAGCGATCCCGCCATCAATGCGCTGCGCCGGCAGTTGCGCAAGAACCAGCTTGCCTGTCTGTTTCTCGCGCAGGGTTTGCCGCTGCTGCTCGCAGGCGACGAGGTCGGCAATTCGCAGAGCGGCAACAACAACGCCTATTGCCAGGATAACGAGGTCGGCTGGGTCGATTGGAGCGGCATCGGTCGCGAGGGCGACGACCTCACCGACTTCATCGCCCACATGACCGAACTGCGCCGTCGCTTCGGCCAGATCCGTGCGCGCCGCTGGCTCGACGGTCGTCGCGCGGACGGCAGTTTCGGCGTGCTGTGGCTGACGCCCTCGGCGGAGGAAATGACGCAAACCGACTGGACCTTTCCCGACGGACGATTTCTCGCCTATGTCCTCGCGCCGGTGGAACAGGAGCAGGCTCCGATCTTTATCGTTCTGAACGCCGCCCCCGAAGAGATCGGATTCAAATTGCCCAAGCTCGCCGAATACAAGACGTGGCAACAGGTCCTCGACACCACCGAGATCCAGCAGAAACCGGCCGACTTCGCGGCTGGGGCTGATCTCAAGGCGCCGCCTCGCTCCGTCCTTGCCTATGCAGGCGTATCATGAGTGGGCGTCAATTCGGACCGCGGCTATCCGAGCATGGCACCAGTTTCCGACTGTGGGCGCCCGCGGCCAGGCGCGTCGATCTGGTGCTCGATGATGGCAGGCGCGAGATGCAACGCCGTGACGGCGGCTGGTACGCGCTTGACGCTCCGGGCATTGGGGCCGGCACCCGCTACAAGTTCCGCATCGACGACGAGCTCGACGTGCCCGATCCCGGTTCGGATTTTCAGCCCGAGGACGTCTCGGGTCCGAGCGAGGTGATCGACCACTGCGCCTACGTCTGGCGCGCCAAGGACTGGCGCGGCCGGCCGTGGCAGGATGCGGTGTTCCTCGAAAGCCACGTCGGCACCTTTACCGAAGAGGGCACCTATCGCGCGATGATCGACAAGCTCGATCATCTCGTCGAGACCGGCATCACCGCGCTGGAACTGATGCCGCTCGCGGACTTCGCCGGGCGCCGCAACTGGGGCTATGACGGTGTTCTCCTCTACGCGCCGGACAGCGTCTATGGCCGCCCCGACGATCTGCGCGCGCTGATCGACGAGGCGCATCTGCGCGGGCTGATGGTGTTCCTCGACGTCGTCTACAATCACTTCGGACCGGAAGGAAACTATATCGCCCGCTACGCGCCGACCTTCTTCACCGATACGCATACGCCGTGGGGGAGCGCCATCGACTATCGGCGGCCCGAAGTGCGCGCCTTCGCGATCGAGAATGCGCTGCATTGGCTGACCGATTATCGCTTCGACGGGCTGCGCTTCGACGCCGTCAACCATATCCTCTCCAATGAGGGTGAGATCCCGATGCTGCACGAGCTGAGCGCCGCGGTCGGCAGGCTCGTCGCGCGGACCGGGCGGCACATCCATCTCGTGCTGGAAAATGGCGACAACCGCGCCAGCATGCTCGACGCGGCGGAAGAGCCGCCGCGTGGAAAATTCCGTGCGCAGTGGAACGACGACTATCATCACGTCTGGCACGTCATGCTGACGGGCGAGACCGCAGGCTATTACGGCGACTACCAGGACAACCCGCGTGCCGGCCTCGCACGCGCACTCGCGTCCGGCTTTGTCTATCAGGGCGAGCAGGCGGCGTTCTGGGGCGGCATCCGGCGGGGTGAGCCGAGCGGTCATCTCGCCCCCGGCGCCTTCGTGAACTTCCTGCAGAACCATGACCAGATTGGCAACCGCGTGTTCGGCGACCGGCTCGAAGCGCTGGCGCCGCCGGAAGGCATTGCCGCGGCCCTTGCCGTCACGCTGCTCGCGCCGACCGTGCCGATGCTGTACATGGGCGAGGAGTGGGGCTCGAAGCAGCCGTTCCCGTTCTTCTGCGATTTCCAGGGCGATCTCGCCCATGCCGTGCGCAAGGGACGCCGCAAGGAATATGAATGGGCGTATGCCAAATATGGCGACGAGGTTCCCGACCCGCTGGACATCGAGACGTTCAGATCTGCGATCATCGACTGGGATGCGCGCAACGAACTGCCCGGCCGCGAGCGGCTGGCGCTGGTGCGCGATCTCCTCGCCGTGCGGCACAGCAAGGTGGCACCGCTTCTGCCTGGAGCGACCTTCGGCGCAGCCGATGTGACCGATGAGGGCCGCCTGACCGCACATTGGACGATGGGTGATGGCAGCCAGCTGCGGCTTCTCGCCAACGTCTCGGACAAGGAGATCGCGGGTCCATCCAACGACGTCAGCGGCACGCCGATCTGGGGCGGCACGCCGGGTTATCGCCTGCCGCCCTGGTCCGTGTACTGGAGCATCGGAGGATAATCATGCCTCCGTGGATTCCGCTCGCAACCTACCGCCTGCAGCTCACCGCCGATTTCAATTTCGAGGCGGCGGCCCGCGTGGTGCCCTATCTCAAGGCGCTCGGCATCAGCCATGTCTACGCCTCGCCCTTCATGAAGGCACGCAAGGGCTCGACGCACGGCTATGACATCACCGATCATGCCAAGCTCAATCCCGAGCTCGGCGGCGAGGAAGGCTTTGCGAAACTGAGCGCCGCCCTGAAGGCGAACGATCTCGGGCTGATCCTCGATTTCGTGCCGAACCATGTCGGGGTACATTTCGACGACAATCCGTGGTGGCTCGACGTGCTTGAATGGGGCCAAGCGTCGCCGCATGCCGCCTCCTTCGACATCGACTGGGACCAGCTGCCCTATCGCGCACGCGGCGGCGTGCTGCTGCCGATCATCGGCACCTCCTATGGCCACGCGCTCGAGCACGGCGACATCGCGCTGCGCTACGATCCCGGCGAAGGCTCGTTCTCCTGCTGGTATTTCGAGCATCGGCTGCCAATCGCACCCGAACGCTATGGCGAGATGCTGCGCATCATCATCAAGGAGGCCGGCGAGGAGAGCAGCGACGCCGGCAAGGCGATCCTGGAGCTGGTCTCGCGCTATCCGGGCCTGCGTCATCCCAATCGCAAGGAAGCGCCAGGCTTCAAGGCGGCGCTCAAGGCCATTCCGGGCGCGGCCGAGATCATCGCCCACGGGCTGTCCGCCTACAAGGCCGGCGAGGGCCGGCCGGCCCAGACGCAGGCCTTGCACCATCTGCTCGAGCGGCAGCATTACAAGCTCGGCCACTGGCGGCTGGCGTCGAGCGACATCAACTATCGCCGCTTCTTCGACGTCAACACGCTGGCAGGCCTGCGCGTCGAGGATGCAGCAACGTTCGAAGCCATTCATCGGCTGGTCAAGAGATTGATCGCCGACGGCCAGCTGCAGGGGCTGCGGCTCGACCACATCGACGGCCTGCGCGATCCCGCGCAATATTTCCAACGCCTGCGCCGTCTTATTCGTGATGCCCGCGGACCCGCGGCAGGACCGTTCTACGTCGTGATCGAGAAGATCCTCTGCGAACATGAGAAGCTGCCCAGCTTCGCCGGCGTGCATGGCACCACCGGCTATGAGTGGATGAATGTCATCACCCAGCTCTTGATCGATCAGAACGGTCTGGAGCCGCTGGACGAGATCTGGCGCCAGATCAGCAACAAGCCGCCAAAGCTCGCGCCGGTGATCAAGGAAGCCAAGCGGCGTGTCCTCGAGACCCTGCTGACCAGCGAGTTCATCGTGTTGACGCGGCTGCTCGCGCGCATCGCCAATGGCCATTACGCCACGCGCGATTATTCGGAAGACAGCCTGCGCCAGGCGCTCGAGCTCTACGTGCTGCACTTCCCGGTCTACCGCACCTACCTCACCGGCGCTGGACCGACGGAGGCCGACCGCAAGCTGATCAATCACGCCATTGCCGGCGCCCGCGCCGAATGGTTCGCGTCCGACGGCTCGATTTTCGACTTCCTGCGCGATGCGCTGACGATGGATCTCATCAAGCGCGACCGTACCACCACCCACAGCGTTCCCCGCCTCCGCCGCTTCGCCCTGAAGGTTCAGCAATTCACCGGGCCGATGATGGCCAAGTCGCTGGAGGACACCGGCTTCTATCGGTTCCACCGGCTGCTCGCGCTCAACGAGGTCGGCGGCGATCCGGCGGCTCATGCGTTGTCGATCGGGGATTTCCATGCGCTCATGCGGCAGCGCGCCAAGCATTGGCCGCACGGCATGACCGCCACCGCCTCCCACGACACCAAGCGCGGCGAGGATGCCCGCACGCGCCTTGCCGCGCTCACAGAGCTGCCCAACGACTGGACCTCCGCGGTGGCGCGCTGGAAGACGATGAACGCGCCGAACGTGGTGACAGACGGCCATATGCGCGCACCGTCGGCGGCGTTCGAATATATGCTCTATCAGACCCTCGTCGGCATCTGGCCGGCGACAGGTTCGGATGACAGCATGCCCGAACGTCTCCAGGCCTACGCGCTCAAAGCGGCGCGGGAGGGCAAGGAGGAAACCAGCTGGCTCAATCCGAACGAGGCCTATGAGAACGGCCTGCGCAGCTTCATCGCACGCATGCTCGATCGCGAGCGTTCGGCCGAGTTCCTGCAGGCCATGGAGACCCTGGCCAAGCGGGTCGCGCTGCTGGGCGCGCTGAACTCGCTGACGCAACTCACGCTCAAGGCCACTTTGCCCGGCGTGCCCGATTTCTACCAGGGCACCGAGTTCTGGGACCTCTCGATGGTCGATCCGGACAACCGCCGCCCGGTCGATTTCGCCGCGCGCGAGCGGGCGCTGCGCGACAGCGAGACGCCCGACTGGACCGATCTCATCGCGCACTGGCCGGACGGTCGCATCAAGCTGGCCTGGACGCGGCAGCTTCTCAAGCTCCGCAATCAGCTGCCCGGAGTCTTCACCGACGGTTCCTACGAACCGCTCGATGTGTCGGGCCGTGACGCCGATCACATCATCGCCTTTGCGCGCCGTCGTGGCCGCGAGGCGGTCATTGTCGTGGTCGCGCGTGCCTTGGCGCCGTTCACGGACAGCGGCCGGGTCTGGCCGCACGCCGACGCGTTCGACGCCATTGTGCATAGTCCAGGCTACACTGCCCCTCAAATGCAGGACGGCGCGCTCTCCGTCTCATCGCTGTTCACTCACCTCCCGGCAGCCCTGCTGGCAGCCCGCGTGGAGAACTCCGCCGATCACGGCGCCAGGCAAGCCCCTGTACTGGCGCCCCCCACCTGATCAGCTCTTCTTGGTCAGCAGCAGCTGGCCGCGGCTGCGGATCGCGGCCTGCGCCGCCTCGGCAAAGCGCTGCAGCAGCCAGGGCAATGTGACTTCGACGCGGACGTGATCCTCGGCAACATCGACATGGCCCGACGCTGCCTGCCCGAGCGCACGGACGCGGAACAGCATCTTGTCACCGTCCCAGCGTTCCTCATCTACGCTGAGCACGGGAATGCTGCTCGCCGCCCGGCGGAGTCCAGACTGCAGCCGGCGCACGGCCTCGTCCTTTCCGAGGCGGTGCGGAATGGAAACGACAAGCGGTCTTGACATCGCGATCTCCTGACTAACAGCCCTCAGCATGTAGTCATCGGCCGAGACGACCGCAAAGCCACACTTCCGATTTTACCTGATCCAAGTCGGGAACTTTCGAAGTTCCGACCAGTTTGCTCGGCGAAGGCAGAGTGAAGCACCGCCCCGCTGCCGGGCTCTGGAGGGAAGTACATGTCCATCGGAACGATCATCCTCATCATTCTCATCATCGCGCTGCTCGGCGGCTTCTCCGGCATCGGCGGCGGACCGTTCTACGGCACCGGCTATTATGGCGGCGGCGGTCTCGGCCTGATCATCGTCATCGTGCTGATCCTCGTCCTGCTCGGACGGATCTGATTCACCTATGATAATTCTTCGGCGGGCAGACGCGGCGCACACCCTGTCTGCCCGAACGAGCTAACAACCTTCTACAATTTGTCCGTCAGCTTCTTGATCGCCGGCTTGATCGATCGGGCCGCGTCGTCATACCCCTCCCATGCCTTGGTCTTGGCCAGCAGCGCCGGGACCGTGCGAACGGTGTAGCGCTTCGGATCGAGCCCGTTCTTCACCTGCGCCCAGGTCACCGGCATCGACACCGTCGCGCCTTCCCGCGCCCGGGGTGACAACACCGCCACAGCCGTCGACATCCGGTCGTTGCGCAGATAGTCGAGGAAGATCTTTCCCTTGCGCAGCTTCTTCGACATGTTCAGCAGATAGTCATCTGGACTGTCATTGGCCATCCACTGGCACACACCCTGCGCAAAGGCCTTCGCCTCCGGCCACGTCACCCTGTCGCGCGCGCCATGGCGCAGCGGCACCACGACGTGCAGGCCCTTGCCGCCGGTGGTCTTGCAGAAGCTTTCCAGGCCGAGGCTCTCCAGTCGCTGCCGCATCTCCTTGGCGGCTGCCATCACCGCCTCAAATGCCACATTCGGCGCCGGATCGAGATCGAACACCAGCCGGCCCGGCACGTCATAGGCGTCAGGCGCGCAGTTCCATGGATGCAGCTCGACCGCTGCGACCTGAGCCACGGCAATCAGTCCCTCGACACGATCGATCTGCAGATAGGGCTTGCGATCGCCGGACACTTTGACGAGTTCGAGCAGGTCGGACATGCCCTGCATGCCGTGCCGCTGGAAGAAGGTCTCGCCAGCGATGCCATCGGGCGCGCGGACGATCGAGCACGGCCGTCCCTTCAGATGCACGATCATCCAGTCGCCGACCGCGGCGAGATAGTTCGCCAGATCGAGCTTGGTGACCAGTTCGCCGTCGCCGGCGTCCGGCCACAGCGCCTTGTCGGGTTTCGAGATCGCAACGCCCATCACCGTGGCTGAGCTCTTCGACCGCGACGGCGTCTTGTGCACGGTGGCGCCGCCCGTCGCGACCGTCGCCGCAGCACGCGCCACCGGCTTCGTCACTTTCCTGGCGACGACCGGCTGCTCCGCGACGACCTCGCGTGCCGGCTTGTCCTGACGCAGGCCCTTGAACGAGGCCTGCCGGACATTGCCGTCGCCGGTAAAGCCTGCAAACTCGATCTCGGCGACCAGCTCGGGCTTCACCCAATGCACGTCGCGCGCCTTGCGGGGCGCGTTCTTGCCGCCGAACGGGCTCTTGTCGGCCGCGGCCGCCTGCAGCGCCGGCATGATCTCCTTCACCGTGTCCTGGCCGAAGCCGGTGCCGACGATGCCGACATAAGCGAGATGATCGTCCTGGGTGACGCCGACCATCAGCGAACGGAAGTTGCCATTGGTGGTCTTCCAGCCGCCAATGACGACCTCGTGGCCGGGCCGGGTCTTGGCCTTGGTCCAGCTCTCGGTTCGCCCGGAGTGATAGGCGGAGTCGAGCTTCTTCGAGACGATGCCTTCGAGCTTCAGCTTGCGCGCGGACTCCAGCACCGCCTCGCCGTCGCTCTCGAAATGCTCGACATAACGAATGCGCGGCGTCTTGCCCTTGATGCTTGCCTTCAAGAGCTTTGCGAGCCGCGCCTTGCGCTCGCGCAGCGGCTGACGGCGCAGGTCGAACTCGTCGACGAACATCAGGTCGAAGGCAAAGAAGATCAGCTCATCAGTCTGGCCCGCAGAGATCGCCGCCTGCAGCGCCGAGAAATTCGGATTGCCGTCCTGGTCGAGCGCGACGATCTCGCCATCGATGATCGCGTCGGGCAGCTTGCCGGCTTCCTCGGCAATGGCGCCGAACTTGGCGGTCCAGTCCAGGCCCTTGCGCGTCTTGAGGGTGGCCCTGCCGTCTTCGACCCTGATCTGCACGCGGTAGCCGTCGAACTTGATCTCATGCGCCCAGCCCTCGCCGCTCGGCGGCTGCGCCACGGAGGTGCAGAGCTCGGGCGGGACGAAGTCCGGCAGCGATGCCACGCTCCGCAGCGCGGCCTGTTTCGGCCGACCGGCGACCTTCGCCGGTTTGGATTTCGGCGCCAGCTTCCGCTCGGGCGAGGCCTTGCTGTCGCTACGGTTGGAGTGCCACACCGCGTCGGCATTCATGCGCTTCGTCTTGCCGAGCATGAAGGGCTTGGGCGCCCTGCCCTTGCCGGCCGCGATCTGCGCCATCGTGCGCCCCGACGCGACGGATCTATCGGCCTCCAGAATGTCGTTGGCCGCGCCCTCCCGGGCGAACTCGTCGCGATGCTTGATCAAGAGCCAGTTGGTACGCTTGCCGCCGGTGCGATCATTGCGCATCCGCACCAGCACCCAGCTGCCATGCAGCTTCTTGCCATCGAGGGTGAATTTCAGATCGCCCTTCTCGAAGCCGCGCTCGGGATCCTCGCTATCCCAATAGCCGCGATCCCACAGCATGACGGTGCCGCCGCCATATTCGCCTTCCGGAATCGTGCCTTCGAAATCGCCGTAGTCGAGCGGATGGTCCTCCACCTCGACCGCGAGCCGCTTGTCGTGCGGATCAAGCGATGGCCCCTTGGTCACGGCCCATGACTTGAAAACGCCGCCAAATTCCAGCCGTAGGTCGTAATGCAGCCGCGTCGCATCATGCTTCTGGATCACAAAGCGAGGCCGCGGGGCGGGCGCGACCTTGGCGTCGCCGGACGGCTCTGCCGTTTTCTCGAAATCGCGCTTCTTGCGGTAGGTGGAAAGCTTCTTGAGCGCCACGATGATCCCTCGCGTTGAGCGGTAGCGTAGCAAAGCCGGCGGGGTCGTGGAACCGGCCGATCCGCATGATAACACCGGACAAAGTTCCGCGTTCCCAGCGCTCGACGAGCCCAGGTCTTGCTGCCGTCCGCCCTCTGTAGAAGCGAGAGGGTGCAGGGAAGGCCGGGTGCTGACCGCGGCCCATGGCCCGCCTGCAGAAAAAAAGCAGGCGGCAGTCACCACAGGTACGGCCACCAACCGGCCTTCCCTGCGCGATGGTGTTAACGCTTACTCCGCGATCTCCCCGGTGTCCGGCTTGTTAGCCACCGTCGCCCGCCCGCCTCGTCAGCGGCCCGGACTTGACGCCAGCTTCGGGGCGCCAGGACCACGCGACTTCACGTCCGGGAGACAGCGCTCGTCCACGCTGATGCGCACGCTGCCGTCCCGTCCATCGCCTCCCGCACTCCACGTATCGTGACGACGCGTACGCCCTCTGCATGAGGCGGGATGCGCGAAACATCGATCTGATTTGCCCGACGACGCAAGCGTCGACAGCTGCGACATAACAACCCGACGGGCAAAGAGGGCCGCTCGGCACCTTCGGTGCCGCCATGCTGAGTGAGGCATCACCGCTCCCTCGGCACCGTCATGGCCGGGCACGAGGAGCAACGAATCAGCAGCGCTTCTGACGTGGCCCTCTCATTGTCGCAGCCATTCCTCGGAGGGAACCGGGATGGATGCTCGCCCGTTGCCGCCACGTCCTCATCGCTCACGGAGACCACGATGGCCCCCCGCGCCTATTGGAAAGGCTCGCTCAAACTTTCGCTCGTCAGCTGTCCCGTCGTGCTCTATCCGGCGTCGACCTCGGTGGAGAAGACGCGCTTTCACCTGATCAACCGCGAGACCGGCAACCGGCTGAAACAGCAGATGGTGGATGCCGAGACCGGCGACATCGTCGAGGGCGAGCAGAAGGGCCGCGGCTACGAGCTGGCCAAAGGCCAGTATGTCGAGATCGAGCCCGAGGAGCTGGAGGCGGTGCAGATCGAGAGCAACCACACCATCGACATCGACAGCTTCGTGCCGCGCGAGGAGATCGACCAGCGCTATCTCAACCACCCCTATTACATCGCCCCTGACGGCAAGGCCGCGCTCGATGCCTTCGCCGTGATCCGCGACGCCATGAAGGACCAGGACCGCGTCGCCCTGGCGCGCATCGTGCTGACGCATCGCGAGCACGTCATCGCTATCGAGCCGATGGGCAGGGGCCTGCTCGGCACCACCCTGCGTTTCCCCTATGAGCTGCGCGACGAAGCGGAGTTCTTCGACGACATCAAGTCGCCCCGGATCACCAAGGACATGGTCGAACTGGCCAGCCACATCCTGCAAACCAAGGCGGCGCATTTCGACCCGTCGGAGTTCAAGGACCAGTATGAGACCGCGCTGAAGACGCTGGTGAAGCGCAAGGCCGCGGGAAAGCCGATCAAGCTGCCGGAACCGGAGCAGCGCTCGGACAATGTCGTCAGCCTGATGGACGCGCTGAAGCAGAGTCTCAAGGGCAAGAGCGGCGCCAAGGGGACGCGCGCCCCAGCGCGGCGGCCGAGCCCGCAGCGCCGCGCCGCGAAGAAGGCGCATCGCTCGGCGGCGCGGCAGAGGAAGGCGGGGTGACGAGGCTGACGAAGGCCGTAGATGGGGTAACGGGCCGACCACCCGAGCGGCACGC
>NZ_JABFDP010000043.1:0-52381 GCF_013179005.1 Bradyrhizobium denitrificans
CGAGAGGCCCGACGCCACTGACTTCTTCAACGGCCTGCTAGGGCTGCGGCGTCAGCAGGTTCTGTCCGATGGCGTGAAACCACGGTTCGATCCAGACCTCGGAGGAGCGCGACATGCCGGGTCCGACGATCGCAGACAGGAACAGCTTGTCCCCGACATGCTCGCCGAGACTGCGATAGGCCTCGAACTGGGCCTCGGTGAAGAACTGATTGGCGGTGGAGTGGTGCGGGAAGTCCGGCTCGTCCAGCCGGTAGCGACGAATGAACTCGCCTTCATTGCCGGTCAGCGACAGCTTGAGATAGATCAGATAGCCGAAGCTCTCGCTGCCGCCGCGTTCGGCGTTCGGATAACGGATGCGGCAGAAGGCGAAATGCGAGTGGCTGAGTCCGCTCGTCTTGCTCAGCCGCAGCGCATCCAGCCCGATCTCGATGGTGACACCGAGGTCGATCGCGGCCAGCCGCTGCAGGGTCGTCAGGCCGTGAAACGTCATCTGCGCGTCCTGCTCGCCGTCGATCGCGACGATATATTTGCAGCGCCGGCGCAGCAGCTCGTACACGCCGAGATTCTCGATGTGGCCGCCATCGGAGACGTTGAGGAAGGGCCTGGTCTCGTCGGCCTGGCCTAAGACCTCCTGCAGCAGGTAGGACAGGCCGGGCGGACCCACCTCGGCGGCACGTGCGTGGCCGGGATTCCTGATCCAATGGCCGAGCCGGATGTTGAACAGCGCCAGCCAGAAGCTGAGCGACTTGATCGTGCCAGTGCCCATCTGCGGCGCCGCAGCCGCGCCGGAGATCGCCATCGCCGTCCCAATGTCGAGATCGGTATTGAGACGTTCCCACGCGTCGGTCGGTTGGTGGCCGGTGAGGGGGCTGCCGCAAAAGTCCCTGCTGAACAGGAAGAAATCCGTCAACCGTCCCTGCATGCGGGACGCCTTGGAGGCGGGCACGTTCAGCGCGCAATTGATCAGATGATACGGGCCGCGCCCGGCTTCGTTGCAGCTCGAGAGAGGGACCGACACGTTCTGCCTGAGAGGACCGAGCGGGTCGGCGGGATCGGGCTGCACGAGATAGGCCTCGGCGAGCTTCTTCTTGTAGTGGCGGTGCGGCGCGGTGAAGTTGATGTCGAACAGGTCGCAGAACAGCCAGAAGCCGATCGCGACCAGGACGCCGGCGATGAAGATGTTGCTGGTTGCTCCAAGCACCGGCAACACGGTGTTGCCATCGAGCTGATCATAGATGATGAGCTCCGCTCCGACGACGACCAGCGGCAGCGCGACCCACGACACAATGTACAACAGGATGCGAAGCGGAGCCGCCATGCGGCCGGACAGCGCGAGCAGCGCGGAAGCAAGCAGCGGTGCGAGCGGGATCAACAGATAGAGCGGGTGCCATCTGAGGTTGTGGTGAAGCCAGCCGAGCCCATGCCATGCCAGCAGGACAATCAGGATCAGGCAGAGGACGAGCAGCAGCCGGTCGGCCATGCTGCGATGAGCCGGGCGCCGCCACAGCAGGGGCAGCACGAACGGGGTGAGCAGAAGCGCAGCGCCCGCGATCAATACGGGCGTGGGCCAGAACGCGGCCGGCGGCAGAGCAAGCCGCAGCATATACTCGACAACAGCGGCGATGGCCGCGAGGTAGATGACGCCGAGCCCGTTCATCACCATGCCATAGACCTGCGCGAACGCGATCTGCAGCCGTTCGACGCCGCTGCCGGTGGCGAGGTACTTGCTATGATGGCGGACATGTCGCAACGCGGCCGCCTCGCCATCCTCGCGCTGAAACGGCAGGTCGTCGCGTAGCAGGCCGAGCGGTGGCCCGGCTGTGGTTTCGCTGCTCAGGAATTGGCTGCTCAGGAAGGTCGTCATGAACGCGCCGATATAGCCGCCGCCCGAGACCGTGGAGAGATAATCGAATTGAAACAGGAGATTGCGCCGGGCGAGGGCGACCAGGACCCCGAGCGCAAAGGTCGCCGAGCGGATGCCACCGCCGGAAATGGCAAGGGCTGCGGCATGGGGCCGTTCCGTCCAATCCTGCTCGGGCGCTGTCCGTCCCTGCGCGGCAAGCCGCGCCGCATAAAGCGTGCGACGCTGCGCAATGGCGGCGCGCTCGGCGCTGTTGATGCCGGCCGCGACCCGCGGCGGCAGGCCGCCGAACTTTTCGTCGATCCCCCAAGGGAGTGATGCGTTCATCTCCTCCGCGATCGATTTGTTATGATCCATGGCGCCGTCGATGCCGGGCTCGGCAAACGGCGCGCCGTCGCGGATGGCGACGAGCAGCGCGTCCATACGCCGCAGGATCGGCTGCAATCGGGCCAACTCGTCCCGGAATGTGTCGGTCGCATCCAGCGCCTCGAGCGCACCGCGCTCGCTCAGGCGGTGCCATTTGGCGGTGAAGGGCCGGACATGGACATTGAGAACGTGCCAGACGAGGTCGTTCAGCAGCCCGCATTGCGGGTGCTCGTCGAAGATGGTCCGGGCCTCCTTGAACAGCTGATAGACGCTCGTGAGCGCCGCGACCTCCTCGCCATCCACATAGGGCAAGGCCTGGGTCGCGATGCGAGAAACCAGCTGAATATGCAGGCGGCCCGCCGCAGTCCGGTCTTCGTCAGTCGGGTCCGGCGCAGCTGCGGCGCGCGAGGGCAGGGGCGAATTGGCGAAGAGATGGGGCCGGCTTCGATTGGCCGCCTCCAGGAGCTCGCCCCAGTGCGTCATCGCAATCCTTTCCACGCATCGCGCCACCCTCGGGCCGTCGCGCAACGTTCGAAATTCGACCGGAAACACAATTGAATGAGGAAAGAAATCTCAACGAATATCTATAGTTGCGGTTGGATGGTTTGCCAAGTCGGCTCGCGCGGTCGCGCCCGCATGCTGCAGCACAGCATCGCCTGCTGGCGGCGAAACGTGGCCTCACGCGGGCGCTTGAGAGAGGGGCGGTCCATTCTTGACCGATCACCGGACACGCTAAGCGCGAGTAGTTTGCGTCAACGTAAGTTCAACTGGAGGTAGATTATAAAAAGCGCGCTGGTGCGTAGTTCAACTGACAGCATTTCGAAATAATGAGGATAAATTTTTAAAGGGATTGGAGCACTATGTTTGTGCCGCTCCGCCGCGCGGCCGGATAGCCGGGTGCCTCGCCTGTCACCGATCCCTGGGCCAGAGCACCCGGTTATTGCGGCGTTCTCCCTCGCTAGGCTGGCGGCGGAGACGCGATGCCGAGCGCCTCGTAGAGCGGCCCGAGATGCTTCTCATAACGGCGCCAGCTGCCGATCGAGCGGCGGTAGAGTGGTTCGCGCACCTGCATCAGGCTGGCCGTCCGCACCATGCGCTCGGTCCGGTGGAAGTCGAGGCACGCTTCTTCCCAGTCAAGGTCGCAATGGGCGAGCACGCGGCGCGAGACGCCCTCGAGATCATCGACCAGATCCTCATATTGGACGTCCATCAGGACACCGGGCGGCAGCACGGCGTGCCAGTGCTCCATCACGCGCTCATAGCCCCTGTAGTAATGGCCGAGCTCGGTCAGGTCATAGGCGAAAGGCTGCGCTCCTGTGAACAGCAGCGAGTAGCAGGAGACGCAATTGTCCAGCGGATCACGCCGGGTGTTGATGATTCTGGCGCGAGGGAAGGCGGCATGGATCAGTCCGACAAACAGGAAGTTGAGCGGCATCTTGTCGACAATACGCTCGGCCTCGGGGGCCAGGACGCGCACGCGGGCCGTATATTCCCGGCCGAGCGCGGTCATCTCCTCCGGCGGCAGCAGCGCGATCAGGTCGGGAAAGGCAGGGGGCACCCTCTGACGGTTGGCGCATTCGCCCACGAGCTCCTTGAACGTCTCGAGCTCGCCGGCCCCGAATACCTTCGAATGGCTCGATAGCACCTGTTCCATGAGGGTCGTGCCGGAGCGCGGCATGCCGACGATGAAGATCGGCGCCCAGGACTCGTCGCCATGTCCGACCACCGAACGGAAGAATTCCGGCGTGAAGCGGCTGGCCACATTCTTCATCATCGCAAGACGCTGCTCCGAATCGTAGTCGAAGCTCTGGCGCTTGAGCGTGTTCGCCTGGCGTAGATGCGCGAACGCAGCATCGTAGTCCTTGAGATCGGACAACGCTTTGCCGAGCGCGAAATGAGCGGCGATCTGCTTTTCCTGATCGAGCTGATCAGCACGGTCGACCAACGCCCGCAGTCCAGGCAGCCGCCGATCGTCCGGCTTGAACTTCGCCATGTTGGCGAGGTTGAGGTGGATCGGCGCATCGTCCGGCGCCAGCTCCAGCGCCTTCTCGAACGCTGCGGTCGCCTCCTCGAAGCGGCCGAGCGCCTGATAGGCCACGCCCAGATTGTTGTATGAGCCGAACCGCTCCGGCTTCAGCTTGAGCGCGAGCAGGTTCTGCTCGATCGCTTCTTCGAGGCGATTGAGCTCGAGATAGGCATTGCCGAGATTGCCATAGGCATCGCCATAGTCGGGGCGGCTCGCGATCGCCCGCTTGTAATGCTCGATGGCGCGCTCGCGATGGCCCTGGCGCAATAGCACATTGGCAATGTTGTTGTGCGTTTCGGCGTGCTCCGGGCTGAACTCGAGAACCTTGAGGTAGCACTTCGCCGCTTCAATATCCTTTCCGGCCGTGTAGAGCAGGTTGCCCAGGGCAAAATGGGCGTCGAGATGCTGCGGCTTGTTCTCGATGGCGCGCCGCAGCAGCACCATCGCCTCCTCGCTCATCCCCTGGTTCTGGCGCACCATCGCGAAGGCGTAGAGAATGCCGGGATGGTTCGGGGACAGAGAGAGCGCAGTCTCGTAATGGCCGACGGCCGCATCGTAACGTCCGGCCGAAGCCTCGACCGCGCCGATGCTGCCATGGGCCTCGGCGGATTTCGCGTTGACGGCGACCGCCCGCTGGAAGCAATCCTTCGCCTCGTCGAGCCGGCTGCTGCCGCTGCAGATCATGCCGAGCCCGACCAGCGCGTCGAACTGGCGTGGCTGGCCGGCGAGGATCAGCCGGAAGATCGCTTCCGCATCATTGTTGTCGCCGCGCCCCTGGAGCTTCCTGGCCACCGCCACCGCGCCGTCCGCCAGCGTCTGCAAAGCTCCGAGTTGGTCGGCATCGAAAAGCGGGGTGTCGCCGATCGGTGTGGCCACCGGCGGCGCGAGGTTCGTCGGCGACGGCTGCATCGAGCCGGAGATGGCGTCGGCGACGGGCGCCTGCACCTCGGCTGGACCCAGCGCGTCGAGCAACGGCTTGAGCCGGTCGCCATACAGCCGCCAGCGGCCGACCGATCCGGTGAACAGCGGCTTGCGCACCTGGACCAGGCTCGCAGTGTTGACCGGCCGCTTGGTCTCGTGGAACGAACGGCAGCGTTCATCCCAGTCGAGGCCGGCATGGGCGACGATCTTGCGCGCGTGGGGCTCGAAATCGCGCACCACGTCCTCGTAGGCCACATCGAGCATCACGCCGTCCGGCAGGATCGCGCGCCAGTGCTCCATCAGGGCCTCATAGGCACGGTAGTAGCGGCCGAGCTCGGCCAGATCGTAGGAAAAGGGCTGCGGCTCCGAAAACAGCTGGGAAAAGCAGGACAGGCAGGTGTCGATCGGATTGCGTCGGACGTGGATGATGCGCGCGTTGGGCAGCGCAAGATGGATCAGGCCCGCAAAAAGGAAGTTCGAGGGCATTTTGTCGACGATGCGGGTCACACCTGCGGGCAGATCGGTAAAGCGCGCGAGATAGGCCTCGGCGATCGAGCCAAGATCGGCATCTGCGAGCTTGGCCAGCATGTCCGGATAGTCGCCGCGTGCACGATCGGTGAACAGCCCGGTCGCGGCCGCGAAGTAGTTCACCTCACCGGCCCCGTAAGCCGCCGGGTGACTCGAGAGGATCTGCTCGATGAGGCTGGTGCCGGAGCGCGGCATGCCGATCACGAAGACGGGGGCGGTCGACGGGTCACCATGATTGGCGCGCGCCTGCAGCATGTCCCGGGAGAACACGTCGCGGATGCGCTCCATCTGACGCAGCGTCTGGTTCTCGTCATAGCTGATGCGGCGTCGCTCGAGCGCATTGCCGGCCTGAAGGTGCCGCAATGACTTTTCGCCGTCCTTGACGTCGGCATAGGCGCGGCCAAGCGTGAAGTGCAGCGCGATGCGTGCGTCGTCGCTCAGCGTCTCTACGCTCGCCGCCAGATCCTGCAGCGCCGGCCAACGCGAATCATCGACCGTGAACGGCTTGACGACGCCGTAATTGAGATGGACGCCGATGTTGCGGGGATTGATCGCCAGCGCCGATCGGTAGGCCTGTTCGGCCTCGTCGAGCCGGCCGACGATCATCAGCACGCCGGCGAGATGATTCAAGGTCGTCGTATCGGCGGGTTCGAGGGCGAGGGCGTCGTGATAACCGGCGATGGCCTCGTCGAACCGCTTCATGTTGCGCAGAGTATCAGCGCGGTTGCGGTGCGCGATTGCGTAGCTCGGCCTGCGGCGCAGCGCCTCGTCATAATGCGCCAGCGCCTCCTCATGCCGGCCGCGTGACTGCAGCGCATTGGCGAGATTATTGTGGGCCTCCGGAAAATCCGGCCGTTCGGCGATCGCGCGCTCGTAGTGGAAGACTGCGATCGGCCAGCTGTTCATCTCCAGATGAAGGTTGCCGAGGTTGTAGTGCGCCTCGGCGAGATGCGGGCTCAGGACGAGGGCGCGTTGATAGGTGCGGACCGCGGCCTCGGTCTGGCCGATGGCCTGCTGGCAGCCGCCGATATTGAGCAGGACGGCTGGGGCATTGGGCTGGAGCGTGAGAGCGCGCTCGTAATGGGCGATGGCTTCGGCATGCCGGCCGAGCTGGCGGCAGGCGTCTCCGAGACTCGCAGCGGCGGCGGCGAATTGCGGCCGGGCCGCGAGTGCCGCCTCGTGATGCGACATCGCGCGCTCGAATTGTCCGAGGCGCTGCAGCGCGAAGCCAAGGGTCTGATGGGCGTCGGCATCATCCGCGTCGGCCGCGAGCGCAAGCTCAAGGTGCCGGACTGCGCCTGCCGGATCTCCGAGGTTGGTGAATGCGCTGCCCAGCAGGATCCGGGCCTGGATCAGCGTGTCGTCGAGCGCCACGGCGCGCTGGAGATGGACGCTCGAGGTCGCCAGGTCGCCCAGGCCAGCGAAGGCCTTGCCGAGCATCAGATGAAATTCCGCGGAGTCGCCGGCCTCGCGCGCTGCCTGATCGAGCAGGGTGCGCGCTTCGTGGACGTCGCCCAACTGCAGCCGCACCATGGCGAGGCCGCACAAGGTGCGGAAATGGTGCGGTTGGAGCGCCAGCACTTTTCGGTAGGCCTGTTCGGTGATCCGCAAAGCACGTTCATCGATCGCCGTCGCCGAAGGCGCGACGGGACCGGTCGAGGCGTTGATACTCCGAGGACGTAAGGCGAAGGCGGGCTCGTTCATGATCTCAACTTGCTGGGATGCGACGAAGGCCGTTTTCCAGGCGGATTGAAGCGAAACAGAGGCCCGAGCAGGGCAGCGATGAATCGATGGTGTAGAAGCGTTCGAGTCTGTTTGGCCGCTACGCCCCCTCGTCGTGCTGTCCACGGAGAGGGCCGCGTCTCGCGTACCTAAACGTTCGCTCCCGTGCTGCGTCCTTACGCAATGAAGCCGGCGCAGACCTCGGGTCTGCGCCGGTCGAGATCGATACGTCGTTCGAAGGCGGGGTCAGCCCCACATGTGATGCATGGCGTGGTGATGCGACATGTCGGGGCCCGTCGCGGCCGCTGCAGCCGTGTTGGCGGCCGCCGCTGCGGCATGGTGGTCTTGGCTGTGATGGCTGTGGTGGCTATGGCAGTGATGGGTCGTCGTGGTCTGGTTGTTGCCGCCTGTGGTGCCGCCGCCATTGGCACCGCCGCCCGCGTTGCCCCCACCGGCGTTACCTCCACCGGCATTACCGCCGCCGGCGTTGCCACCAGCGTTGCCGCCGTCGGTGGCTCCGCCACCGGCTGTGCCGCCGCCAGTCGTGCCTCCGCCCGCGTTACCTCCGCCGGCGGTGCCTCCGCCGGCAGCGCCACCTCCGCCGGCCATGCCGCCGCCACCGGGGGTGGTCGTGCTCGCCGGTGTGCCGCCGGTACCGTTGGCGATGTTCGGGTTGGCGCCGGCCGGCGCACCCGTGCCCATAGCGATGCCGTTGACGGCTGTGGCCGTGATGAAGCTCGTGACCGAGTTGACGTAGGCTGATCCGCCGACCGCGATGTTGTTTCCGGAGATGTCGCCGGCATTGCCGATGAAGTTCGCCGCCGCAGCCTTCAACATTGCCTGATCCGTCGCCAGGGCGGCACCGGTGTCGCCGTTCATGATGCCCATGAGGGCCTTGGTCGCCATCGCGGAGTCCGCCTGCAGCGCTCCTGCGACGAGCTCATTGTCGAAACGGCCTTGGAATACGGCACCCTGCGCCTGATCGAACTTGACGCCGAAGTTCTGGTAGTTCGCGATCTGGGTGATGATGTCCTGTGTCGCGTTCGCGGTCCCGTTTGCCACAGCGTTCAGCTTGGCGCCGAGCGTGTTGGCTTCCGCCAAGAACGAAGCCCAGAAGTTAGTCTGCACCTGGTTGTCCTGGAACTTGGTGACCGTTCCGGTGAGGCCTCCCGGCATTTCGGAAAAGCCGCCGCCATGGCCCGGCATGCCGGTGCCGCCGGCGGCCTTGTTCAGGGTCGCGTCGTTCTGGAACACGTCGATCATATCCAGAATGTTGTCTGCGGTGCCGCGGAGCGCGGTCGGATTGGCCTGTGTTTCCGGGCTATCATATTTGTTCAACTGCAGACCGATCTGGCCGACCAAGGTCTGCAGATGCAGGGTCGTCGTCTGAGCATCGACTGCGGTCAGACCGGCTTCCAGCGCCGCCAGCTTGGCGGGGTCGTTGAGGATCGCCTGCAAGCCCTGCTGCACAGCGGTGAAGTCGGCCGTGACTTGTCCCAGATTGTTGGCGCTGATGCCACCGAGCGCGAGGTCGGCCACTGCGTTATAGACTTGGCCGATGGCGACGAGATCGCCGGCGGTGGCCTTGGCGAGATTGGCGGCGCCGTCATTGCCGGCCGGGAGAGACTGGAAGGCGACGTCCTGCGCGCCTGTGTTGGCCAGGAAGGTGAAGTTCGTCAGAGCCGAGGACAGATGGGCATCGCCCTGGATCTGCTGCAGGATCATCTGCTGCACGTTGTGGATGGTCTGGTCGGCCTCGGCCAGCGTGTTGGGATTGGTCGTGTTGGGCGCCGCGTTGATCAGCGTCGTGATCTCGCTCTGCACCTGCGTCAGCACCGCCGTGTCGGTCGCATTGAGCGTGAACGCCTTGCCGCCGAGCGTCACCTGGCCGGGATTGGCGAGCATGGCGGCGATGTCGTTCTGCACGGCATGCAGATCGGTCGTGTAGCTGGTGAGGAAGGGATTGGAGTTGCCGCTGTTCTGCGGCGTCGAGAACAGGCCGGTCGAGATGCGAACCGCGTCGTTGAAGACGACGCCGGCCTGAACGAGGTCGGTGGACAAGTTGAGCGCGTCGGCGCGGTTCAGCAGATTGGACGTGCCATTCGCCAGCGCCGTCGGGTTGAAGGTATTGGCTGCCATTGATCATCTCCCCAAGTTTCAACCCGGCGTCTGCTGCTTGGCGTCTCGGCAGCACGCGGGCGTTGATCGGGATGCGACGTCTCACTCACTCCTTTCGGAGCGGGCGATTTGTCGCAGCCACAGAGCACTTGGGAATTATTTGCTCCAATGGGGCCAAAAGAAGCGGTGCAGGGTCCTCAAATATGATGTTGTTCGGGCACAGGCGCGCTGTCGCCCGCAAGCCACGTCAGCCCTTGGTAATGTTCTAACTCGTTGATTTTAGTCGTGGCCCCTCTGCAACAATGCGTTGTAATCGATGGACCGATGCACGTTATCGACAAGAAGTTGCCCTGATCTGGCGATGGTTCCTCGGCCTCTCCTTGGAACCGTTCCAACGTCCCTCGACTCGGTCCGCTGGAAGATCCTGGTTTCGGCGGTGGCGCAAGCGGCAGCCGAGCGGGGTCGGCTGGGCTCGCACCGGCGCTTCCGCGGCGTGATCATGGCGAGCGGAGCAGCTCAGGTGACTGCTCCGCCGCTCGGTCACACACCTCACGCCCACATGTGATGCATCGCGTGATGATGCGACAGGTCAGGGCCGGTCATCGCACTCTGGGCAGTCACGTGTGAGCTGTGATCGTGATGGTGATCGCTGTGGTGTGCATTGTTGCTGCCATTGTTGGCAGTCTGTCCGCCGGTTGACGTCCCGCCATTGTTAGCTGTGCCTCCGCCATTGTTGGCGGTGCCGCCGGCATTGCTGGTTCCGCCAGCCGCTGCGCCGCCATTCGCTGTCGTTCCGCCGGCCGCGCCCGCAGCTCCGGCAGCCGCCCCGCCCGCGTTGGTCGTTCCTGCCGCCGCCGTGCCGCCGGTGCCGTTGGCGAGGTTCGGTGTGGCGGTGACCGGAATGGTGCCGTGAGCGGTGCCCTTGATGGACGTCGCTGCTGAGATGGTGGTCGCCGTGCCGACATAGGTGCCGCCATTGACCGGGATGTTGTTGCCCGAGACGTCCATTGCGTCGGCGGCAAAACCCTGTCCGGCCGCGGCGATCATCGCCTTGTCCGCTGCCAGTGCCGCGCCGGTGTCGCCGTTGAGGATGCCCTGCAGGCCCTTCACGGCGGCGGCCGTATCGGCCTCCAGCGTGCCGCTCAGGAGCTCGTTGTCGAAGCGGCCCTGGAACACCGCACCTTGGGCGGCATCGAAATTGGCGCCGAACTGCTGATAGTTCTGGATCTGGGTGATCAGCGCGGCGCTGGCTTGTGCTGCGCCGGTGGCGATCTTCTGCAAAGTCGCATTGATGGTATTGCCCTCGGCCAGGAAGGCAGCCCAGAAATTGGTCTGTGCCTGATTGTCCTGGAACTTGGTCACGGTGCCGGTCAGGCCGCCCGGATCCTCGGCAAAGCCGCCGGCATGACCCGCTTGGCCATTGCCGCCGGCCGCCTTGTTCAGATTGGCGTCGTTCTGAATGATGTCGATACTGTCGAGCAGATTGTCGGCCGTGCCACGCAGCGCCGCCTGGTTGCCGGTGGCGGCGGCCGCATCATATTTGTTGAGCTGAAGGTTGACCTGTCCGAGCACGGTCTGCAGGTGGATCGTGGTCAACGCGGCAGCGTTTGCGGTCTCGCCGGTTTCGATCTGCGCAAGCTGCGTCTTGTTATTGAGGATGGCGGTCAGCCCTTGCGACACCGCCGTCAGATCGGTGTTGATCTCGGCGAGATTGCCGGCGTTGACTCCGCCGGAGGCGAGCTCGACGGCCTTGTTGAACACCAGGCCGACATCCTTCAGGCTGTTGCCCGCGGTGGCCGCAGCAAGGCTCATGGGGTCATCCGCACCGGCGGGGGACGTCTGGAACGCCACGTCCATTCCTCCCGTATTGGCCAGGAATGGAACGTTGTCGAGCGCGTTCGTGAGATGCGCGTCGTTGTGGATCTCCTGCAGGATCTCCTGCTGCAGCGCGTGGATCGTCTGGCTGGCGGCTGCTTGCGTGTTGGCGTTCGCGAACTGTCCGGCGGCCTGGAGCAGCGTCCCGAGCTGGCCCTCGACATTGGTGAGGACAGCGGTGTCGGTGGCGTTCAAGGCGAACGTCTTGCCGCCGAGAGTCACCTGGCCTGGATTGGCCAGCATCGCGGCGATGTCGGTCTGCACCGCGGTGATGTCAGCCTGATAGCTCGTCAGGAAGGCCGGCGAGTTGCCGCTGTTGGCGAGGCTGAACAGACCGAGCGAGGCGCGCACCGCGTCGTTGAAGACGACGCCCGCCTGGACCAGATCCGTCGAGTGCTGGATCGCGGTGGCCCGTGTCAGCAGGTTGGATGTGCCATTGGCCAGCGCGGCCGGATCGAAATTCACCGGCGTGGTGTGCATCCCGCCCGTGCCGGTTCCTCCACCAGCACCGCCGCCGCCAGTGCTCGGCGGCGTGGTGGACGAGCCGCCGGTGCCGTTGGCGAGGTTCGGGGTCGCGGTGACGGGGATGGTGCCCTGGGCCAGGCCGTGCACGGAGGTCGCTGTCGACACCGTCGTGGCTGAGCCGACATAGGTCGCGCCGCCAATGGCGATGTTGTTGCCGGACACGTCCATCGCGTCCGCCGCGAAGCCCTGTCCGGCGGCTGCGAGCATCGCCTTGTCGGCGGCCAGCGCGGCGCCGGTGTCGCCGTTCAGAATGCCCTGCAGGCCCTTTACCGCAGCGGCCGTATCGGCTTCCAGCGTGCCGCTCAGAAGCTCATTGTCGAAACGGCCACGGAAGACATTGCCTTGGGCCGCATCGAAATTGGCGCCGAATGCCTGATAGTTCTGGATCTGAGTGACCAGTGCGGCGCTGGCCTGCGCGCCGCCGGTTGCGATCTTCTGCAGCGTCGCGTTGATGGTGTTGCCCTCGGCCAGGAAGGCGGCCCAGAAATTCGTCTGCGCCTGGTTGTCCTGGAACTTGGTCACGGTGCCGGTCAGCCCGCCCGGATCTTCCGCGAAACCGCCGGCGTGACCGGGCTTGCCGTTTCCGCCCGCGGCCATGTTCAGATTGGCATCGTTCTGAATGATGTCGATACTATCAAGAAGATTGTCAGCCGTGCCTCGGAGCGCGGCCTGGTTGCCGGTGGTCTCGGCTTTGGCATACTGATTCAGCTCGAGATTGACCTGTCCCAGCACCGTTTGCAGATGGATCGTCGTCAGAGCTGCGGCATTCGCGGTCTCGCCCTTCTCGATCTGTGCCAGCTGGGTCTTGTTGTTGAGGATGTTGGTCAGGCCCTGCGAGATCGCGGTAAGGTCGGTCGTCACCTCCTGCAGATTCGCGGTGCTGATGCCGCCGGAGGCGAGATCGACGACCTTGTTGAAGACGACACCGACGTCCTTGAGGGTGTTGCCCGCGGTCGCGGCCGCCAGACTCGCCGCATCGTCGGCGCCAGCCGGCGTGTTCTGGAAGGCGACATCCTGGCCGCCAGTGTTGGCGAGGAAGGCGACCTTGTTGAGGGCGCCGGAAAGATGCGCATCACCGTTGATCTCCTGCAGGATCTCCTGCTGGACCGCATGTACCGTCTGGTCGGCGGCCGTGATCGTTGCGGCGTTCGCGGTCTGCGGTGCAGCTGCGAGCAGCGTCGTGATCTGCGCCTGCACATTGGTGAGGACAGCGGTGTCGGTGGCGTTCAGCGTGAAGGTTTGGCCACCGAGGGTGACCTGTCCGGGATTGGCCAGCATCGCCGCAATATCGTTCTGAACGGCGTGCAGATCGGTCGTGTAGCTGCCGAGGAATGGATTCGAGTTGCCGCTGCCGGCCTGCGTGAAGAGGCCGAGCGAGGCGCGGACCGCATCGTTGAACACCACGCCCGCCTGGACCAGGTCTGTCGACAGGTTGAGCGCCGACGCCCGCACCAGCAGGTTCGACGTTCCGTTGGCCAGAGCCGTCGGGTTGAAGGTGTTATTCGCCATAGATCACTCTCCCCAAATTCATCCGCCCGGTGGGCCCCGTGCGTGACTGCCCAGCGCCGAAGCGTTGTCAGCTCGAGCCATGTCCAGCGTCGATCGCGCTCGCGCCGGGCATGCGCCAGTTTGTCGCACTGTGCTATTTGGTCGCAGCAATCAGGCCAAAAGAAGCGTGGGAGAGTCCGCGATTGTGTTGTTGTTCGGGCATCGCGGGTTCGTGACCGCTTGCCCCGGTGGTTTGCCAAGTGCTTGATTTCGACTGGCAAGCTCAAAAGCGGGCTGCGGCGATCTGACGCGAATTACATCTTCTCGTCAAGATGCTGCCCGCATCTTGCCGGGCGTTCAGCGGCGCGCATGCGCAGCGGATCAACGGTCCGCGATCGGAATGTCGTGCGACGTCGCGTGGAACTGTGGAGGGCCGCAGCCGGTGCTCAGGAGGCCGGCGCGCCCTGGCGGAGAAGCAGGAGTGTGTTCCTGATTTTCGGCAGCAGCGTGCGGGAGAGCTGGTTCCACGCCGGATCCTGGTTGTTGGCGCTCAACGCGCGCTGCACCAGGCCGAGGCTCACCCGATAGGCGGCGAGCGCGCCATGACCATGTCCGAGCGGAATGAGCGCATCGCCCAGGCTCTGATAGGAATTCGCCAGCGCCCTTTGCAGGTTGGACTCGCCCGGAGCTGCCGCGCACATCTGCGTCGTGAGGGCGGTATTGGCGCGGCGGTGATCGAAGGCCTCCTGGTGCCGGCTCTCGGCCGTGAGCACGTCGGCCAGCAGCGCATGGGACCAGGCGAGGTCACGTTGGTAGCCGGTATTGTTAGGATAGGCTGCGTGGAGCCGCTCGGCGACGGCGAGGCTTGCGCGATAGGTGGCGTGTGCGCGTTCGAGGTCGCGCTGCACAAACAGAATTGCGCCGATCCGGTTCAAGGCCACTGAGAAGTTGCGCTGGAAACCTGGATGGTCCGGATCGGCTTCGGTCAAAGTCCTGACCATGGCTGCGCTTCGCATGTAGCTCGCAATCGCCGCAGCCAGCTCACCGGCCGTCGCGGCGCGGTCGCCTTCTGCGATGAATTCTGCAGCCTGATCCAGCATCTTCCCGGCGCCAACGGTGAGGCCGACCGCCAACCCGCCGCGGTGAACATCGCCGAGATTGCGCTCGAGCAGTTCGCTGATCGCGAGCGGCTCTTCGTCGGACGAACCGTCCGGCTCGGCCAATGCGGCGCGCGCGTCATATGCATCGGAGGCGTCGGTCGGTTCGGCCACGCCGGAGGAGGGCAGTTGGGCCGAAGGCGGCAAGCCCTCGCCAAATCCCGGAATGCTCAGCAATGTCGCCTTGACATGATCCGCGGTGATGAGGCGCGTGCATTCGAATTGTCTCGGCGTGTCCTTCAGGCGCGGACACCAGAGAGCGTCAGCATGGTCGAATTGATGGCCCGCGTCGTTCCAACAGCCGTTGCAGGCGTGATAATTGATGACGCGGAAGGGTGTCGCAAACTCGTTGGTCGGATGAGTGAAGCCGCTGATCAGCACGACCGGCGTGCCGGAGGCCCATGCCAGCCATGACAGGCCGCTCGACAGCCCGATGAAGAAGGCGGCATGCCTGAGCCATCGGGCGCGCTCCTGCAACGGCCGATCGCCGGTCTGGTCCTCAGCCGCCGCCGGGATCTGCGTCCGATACGGATCACGGGTGGTGACGGGATGCTGATCGATGCAGACCACGCGATAGCCCCGTGCTCTCAGGAAGGCGACCGTGCGATCCCAGCCTTCTGGATTGTTCCAATGCTTGCATTGGGTGGTGGCCTGCACCGAGATGCAGACGTAAGGCTCGGCGATCGGGCGGCTGTCGTCCGCGAGCGCGACAAAGGGCGGCTGCTCGGCCGGGTCGACGCCGAGGATATAGGCCGCGGTCCGGTGCAGGCCGACCTGGCGGAAATCGCAGGGCTGATAGACGAATTCAGCGTCGTCGAAGAACAAGGCGACGGAGTAGGTCGCGTAAAATCGATCTGCCTCCACCATCTCATGAGTGACGAAGGTGATGTCAGGATAGGCGCTGCGGAACAGCGCGATGAGCGGCTCGCCCATGGCGCAAGTAAGCCGGCATTGGTGTACGTCCTTGAACTTCACCGCGTAGCTGAACCAGCCGATGACGTCGCCGATCGTGCCGACCGGAAACTGGATCAGAACGTCGCGCCCGCGCGCATCGTAGTCGTGACGGAGCACGCGCTCGTCGTCCGACCAGACCTCCAGCCTGAACGGGACGAAATAGCGCTTGGCGCTGTTGACGTGGCCCGACCGCAGATCGACGTCGAACAGCACGTTCCCGGTCTGACGATCGCTCAGCCGGACGCGCCAAGCCCGTCCCGCGTCGGGCAGCATGACGCGGCAGCCGTCGTTGAAGTCGAATCGGAGTCCAGCCGGTGCTTCCTGGGTCGGTGCCGTCGTGGGCCTCGGCAGGCGCGGCTTCGGCGCCAGTTCAGCCGATGGTGCGGCGCTGATCCCGGCGGTCGACGGTTCTCCTGCGCCCTGCCACAGCGGCGCAGGGTCGGAGGGACGCGGAAAATTTGCAAAGTTCATTTTGAATGGGACAGGCGGTCTGCGGCCTCCGCGAGGAGGAACGCAGACCGCGACATCGTGGTTCTACTGCTCGACGAAGGCGCGCCGCCACTGGTCGGTGATCGGCTTCATCAAATAGCTCAGCATCGTTCGGCTTCCGGTCTGGACGTAGACTTCGGCCTGCATGCCCGGCATCAGATTGACGCCGCCGAGCCGCTGCCGCTCCTCCTCGGACAGGGTGATCCGCACCGTGTAGAAGGTCGAGCCCGATCTCGGATCGTTGGTGATGTCGGGGGCGACGAATGAGACCTGACCGCTCAGCTGCGGCGTCGTGCGCTGGTTGAACGCATTGAATCGCACCATCGCGTTCTGCCCGGTGTGGACGTGATCAATGTCCTTGGGCTGGACGTGCGCCTCGACCTGAAGCTCATCGGAATCGGGGACGAGCTCCATGATGGTCTCGCCAGGCTTGATCACGCCGCCGATCGTGTGCACGGCGAGCTGGTGAATGGTGCCGGAGTTCGGTGCGCGCATTTCGATGCGGTCCAGTTGATCCCGCGCCGCAACGCCCTTCTCGACCAGATCGCCCTCCTTGGCCTGCGCGTCGCCGAGATCCTTGACGACTTCGCTGCGGAAGTCCTGATCGATCTTGACCGTCTGAAGCTCGGCTTCGCTGATCTTGGACCTCGTCTCCGCCACGCTCGACACCAGCTGGCCGCGCTCGCCGTCGATTCGCGCGGCTTCCCGCTGCAGCGTCGTCAATCGCGTGAGTGGGACGAGACGCTTGTCGTAGAGTTCCTGAACACCGGCCAGTTCGCCCTTGATGAGCTCGATCTGCTTGTTCTTCGAATCGAGCTGTGACTCCATGCCGCTGATTTCGTTGTTGAGCTGGACGATGCGGCCCTGCAGCAGTTCCTTCTGGCTCTTGCGGGTGGTCGCGCGCGCCTTGAACAGCGCATTCTCCGATGCGATCACGGCGCGGACATGTGCATCGTCCGGACGTGACGTCAGCGATGTCGGATATTCCGGCTGATCGAGGCCGTCGCGCTCCGCCGAGAGCCGGGCGATCTTGGCGCGCTGCTCGTTCAACTGCTTGGTGATCGCCTGCAGCTGCGCCTGGCTCTGCGTCGCATCGAGCCGGACCAGCAGATCGCCGGCGGTGACCCGCTTGCCGTTGTCGACCTTGATCTCGGCGATGATGCCGCCGGTCGGATGCTGGATCGCCTTGACGTTGGATTGCACCACGAGATTGCCCGGCACGACAATGGCGCCGGCGAGCGGCACCAGGGTCAACCAGCCGCCGCCGAGCACCGCGGCCACGAGCAGCACACGCAGGCCGAGACGCAACTCGTTCTCGAACATGCGGCCGACCCGTGGCACGAGCGGTTCGTCAGATGGGTCATCGAGTGCAGCCGCCGTTCCCTGGGCCGCAATGAACGTCATGCCTGTGGTCAGCGCCGTGCCGGCGGTGCCGACGATGCGTCCGACGCGGGTTTGCGGAACGGCGTATGCATGGTCGACGCGCGCCGGAACGTTATGCTGCGGCATCGCGCGCAGGGCTCCGCCGCCGACATTGCCGTCGCGATTGGCGTTCCGCAGGTCGAGCAGAGCTGCATCATTGGTTGGCGGGCGCGTCTGCTGCTGGCGTGGCGGCGGTGAGAATTCGGGTTCGCGTGATCGCATGGCTGGCGCGTGGCCGTGCACTTGGCCTTGCAGCTGGCCTTGGGCCTGGTCTTGCCACTCCATCTCGCGGATGCCGGACGCGCGTTGCGGTCGGGCGGTCGCGCTGCGGAAGCCGAGCAGCGACAGCGACGCCCCGAGCGCCCGTCCCATCTTGCCCGGCCGCTTCTTGGTGCGGGGTGATTTGTTGCGCACCGCCGATGGCGGCGCGCGCCGCTTCTTGCGGGATCCGCGATTGTCGCGCGGATCGGCATCCGAGCCTTCGTCGAAGGCACCCTGCAGCCGCTGCAGCTCGAGGATCAGGGCATCGCCCTGCGGTCCGACCGCGCGCGTCTTCGGCCGCACATAATCTTCGTCATCGAAGGGCCGGAAGTCGTTGATGTGTTTCATTGATCAAACGCTTTCTGCTGGGGCGGCGCGACGAAGCGATCTCACGTTCGGATTCGGAGCTGGCGCAGGGGCTGCGACCCTTGGCGCAGCCGCGGCGTGCGCGACAGCCGGTCCGGCCGGCGGCTTGGCCCCGGCGACGCGTGCAAAGATCTCCTGGCAGGGACCGAATGCGATCGCCTTACCTTCGTAAAGGACCAGCGCCATATCGAGCGCGTTCAGCGCGCTCGGGCGGTGCGAGATCACGATCACGATGCTCTGATTCTGCTGCCGCATGATCTGGATGGCGCGGCTCAGCGCATTCTCGCCGTCAGTGTCGAGATTGGCGTTGGGCTCGTCCAGCACGATGAGGAACGGATCACCATAGACCGCACGGGCGAGTCCGACGCGCTGGCGCTGACCCGCCGACAGCGACATGCCGCCCTGGCCGATGCGTGTCGCATAGCCCTCCGGCAGCCGCAGGATGATGTCGTGGACACCTGCGATCTGTGCCGCCTTCAAGATCGAATCCGAACTCGCATTCTCGTCGAAGCGGCAGATGTTGTCGGCGATGCTGCCGTCGAACAGCGCGACATCCTGCGGCAGATAGCCGATATGGCGGCCGAGATCCTCGTTGCTCCACTGGTCGAGCGCTGCACCGTCGAGCCGGACCGTGCCTTGCAGCGCAGGCCATATGCCCACCAGCGCCTTGGAGAGCGAGGTCTTGCCGGACGCGCTGGCACCGAGCAGCGCAAGCCCCGTGCCCGCCTTGATCGAGAACGACACATTATGGACGATCGGGCGATCGGTGCCGGGCGCGGCCACGGTCAATTCCTGCACCGTCAGCTCGCGATAGGGCCGCGGCAGGGCGACGGGCGGTGCCTCCGGCTTGGCGGTCGCCTTGCAGATGTCGCGCAGCCTGGCGATGCCTTGCCGCGCGGCAACGAGCTGCTTCCAGCTGCCCAGGGCGAGCTCGACCGGCGCCAGCGCGCGGCCCATCAAAATGGACGAGGCCATCATGACGCCGCCGGACGCCTGGTCCGACACCACGAGCGCGGCGCCGATGCCGAGCATGCCGGACTGCAGGATGAAGCGCAGCACCTTGGCTGCCGATCCGAGATTGGCATAGACGTCGCTCGCGCGGATATTGTCCTTCAGATAGCGCTCGTTGATAGCGTTCCAGCGTACCGAGAACCGATCCATCATTCCAAGCGCGCGAATCACCTCGGCGTTGCGCTGGGTGGCGTCGGCGAGAACTTGGCGCGCGGCGCTGGTATCGCTGGCCGATCGGCTCGCCTGCCGTGACAGCCGCTCGGTCACGAGCGTCATCGAGATGATGCCGACGGTGCCGATGATCGCGGTGACGCCGATCAGCGGATGAAACAGGAACATGCCGATCAGAAAGATCGGAATCCACGGCATGTCGAGGAATGCAGTCGGCCCCATGCTCGACATGAAGGCCCGCAACTGGTCGAGATCGCGCAGCGGCTGCTGCATCAGCATCGGCTTCGTCCCGCGCAAGGGCAGGGTGGCCAGGGCGTGATGGATGGCGTCCTGCAGGCTGGCGTCGAACACGGTCGCCACCCGACACAGCATGCGGGTGCGCAGGGCGTCGAAATAGCCCTGGATGATATAGACGAACAGAATCATCACCGAGAGACCGATGAGCGTCGCCATGTTCTTGCTCGGAATGACCCGGTCGTAGACCTGCATCATGTAGATCGAGCCGGACAGCATCAGGATGTTGATGACGCCGCTGAATACGCCGATGCCGGCCATGCGCCTGACCGCCTGGCGCAGACCCCGCGTCACGGGATCATCGCTCCCGGACAGGAGGTCATTGAGGGCAGCCGCGGCTTTCGTTCGCGGGCGGTCTTGAGCCAGACTCATCCAGGCGCGTCTCCCAAACGACAATGCTTCGATCACCGCTCTTGCCTGTCGATGCCGACGAATTTCCGGCAACAATGCGACACATGGGCATTTCTGTCGCAGCACGCGGCATATAGAGAAGCGGATAGCTGTAAACAGCGGTGCCGTTCGGCGCATCTGAATGGAACCGTCGCCGGCTGTCCGAGCGGTTCGAATTAGGACGCAGTTCTCTATAGTTGCGTGTCGATGTTGAGGCGCGATGTGCTGGGGGCGTCACACATTCGTCCGTCTATCACCTTGCTTCCGCACTCATTGGCCGCTGTCCGGGCCGATTGACGCCACGAAGCCGAATAAATCTTCCTGCGGTGCAACGGACTCGCGTTGTCATCTCGACGATGCGGTAATCCGTTGCGGGTGTGAGAGCGGAAATGGCGGCGGCAACATCCGAGCACACAGGTCTGCATCATGATGAGATGATTACGATCATTCATTATGGCCACGACAGGTCGCTGCCCGGATGTGACCGGAACTCTGCAAGCCAGCGGCCGATACGCACCGGGTATCCGGTCACAAAGAAAGACGAGACCAAATCAGGGAGGGCAAAATAGGCCAGTTCATTCGTGCTCCGAAGCAACCCGTCACCGGCTTTGGGTACAGCAACTGGTCTTTGATCGACGTGATCTTGAGGATCACGCCGGACGTAGTGGGGCAACGATCGAAAGGAGAGGGCGACGCCGCCGGCGTCGGTGTCGGACAGAGAGTTGCTGAGTGAAGAGTATCTTGGGGGACGAGAGTTGCTGAACTACATCACCATCGGAACATGCGATGCGGGACTCCTATCGCGTCGAGAGCAGAAGATTGGCGCCGCAGGTTCGGCCAGCCATGCTGCTGACGACCTGTTCAGCCTGAATGCGGTGACCGGATCGGCCGCGAGGGTTTGCGTCGGCGCCGGTCGGGAGGCGCACGCATGAAGGTCCGGAAGACGGATTACGGGACGATCATTCTGCACTGGACCCTGGTCGCGGCGACCGTGGTTGCGTTCCTGACGGGACTGCGCATGGCGACCGAGGCGCCGAATCATGCCTGGATCGCCAACAACCTCGATTGGCTGCTGCCGCGGCATCGGACCTGGACCTGGCACATGCCGGCAGGCGTCGTTCTTGCGAGCGTGGCCGTCGCCTACATGATCTACATCTCGAAGTCGGGCCTTGGTCGGCGCGTCACCATCGACAAGATGCGGTTCAAGGGATTGCTCGGTCGCCGGCCGGCGCGGCTCGGCTCAATCAGCGTCATGCTGCATTGGGTTCTGTTCATCGCAATGGCGATATTGATCGTCACCGGCGGCATGCTCTTCTTCGGTGTCGCGTCCGGCTATGTGACCATGATGATCCACTGGTATGCGACCTGGGTCATCCCGGTGTTCGTGGTGATGCACGTTCTGGTTCACTTCAGCATCGGCGGGAAGATGCAGCTGTATCGCGTGTTCCGCCCGGCCCCGTTGCCGCCGCCGCCGCCGAAGCTCGATCCGGTCGAACTGCTGACGATGCTGGTCGAGCAGTCGGAGAAGCTCGAAGAGGCGGAGGCGCCTCCGAAGAAGAAGCCGGCGCCCGCCGCGCGGCCACCGATGCGCGAACCCATGCCGGCGCCGCGACGGATGGAGGAGCCTCCGCGCGTCCGTGCGGAGACACGCCCAGCTCCGGGGCGAATGCGTGCGCCGGCGCCGACTAAAGGCAATTCGCGTCGTCGCAACCCGAGCTTTCAGGCCAATCCGTTCGTCGTCGCCACGGCTGCTGCGATCGTGATCGGCTCGGCGATGTTTGCGGCCGACTACTACGCCGAGGACACGGTGACGGTCTATCGGATCGCCAGCTCCGATGCGCCCACGCTCGATGGTGATTCGTCCGATCGGGTCTGGCGCAACATTCAGCCGCACATGGTCACGACCAACCAGGGCGACAATTTCGACGGCACCGGAGAATCGCGCGTCTGGATCAAGGCCGCCCATGATGGAACATGGGTTTATTTCCTGGTCATCTGGGAGGATCCGACCCGCTCGTTGAAGCAGCTGCCGTTGATCAAGAAGGCCGACGGCTGGCACATGCTGCACAACGGATTTGAAAAGGGCGACGAGAACGACTTCAACGAGGACAAGTTTTCGCTGCTGTTCACGACGCTGCCGATCACCTTGGCCGCTGACCGAACGTTCCACATGAGCGCGCAGCCGATGCCGGACAAGCCGGCGACGCTGTCGGGTCGCGGTATCCACTATACGCCGGCGCCGAATTTGTACGCGGATGCCTGGCTGTGGAAGGCGACCAGCGGCGGTCCGACCGGCTGGATGGATGATGATCATTTCGGTCCCCCCGCCGAGCCGACGCCCGATCAGGTCAAGGGGCTCACGCCATACAAGGGAGGCTTTGCGCCGGATCCGGGCACGGCGAACTATTCGGACAATTTCGTGATCGACCGGGAGGCGGCGAGGCTTGGCAATCGCGGCGTGCGACCGAAGCGCCTGCCCAAGGACATTGCGGCGATGACCGCGGCGATGGGCGAGATCTCGCTCGATCCGAATATCGGCGAGAGCGAAGGGGCACGATGGTTCATGACCGAGGCTGAATCCGTGCCGTATTCCGCGGAAGCCGACGCGCAGACGCCGATCGGAACGGTCGTGCCCGGCGTCATCGTCAATGGTGAATTCACCGGAGACCGCGCCGACATCCGGTGCGCGGCGCGCTGGGCCGCGGGTCACTGGACGCTCGAGATTGCCCGCAAATTGGACACACACAGCAAGTACGACGTTCCGATCAAGAATGGCGTCTTCATGCGGGTCGCGGCTTTCGACCATACCCAGATCAGACATACGAGGCAGATCCGGCCGATGCGACTTGAGGTGCAGTGATGGGTAAGATTTGCAAAATCCAGTACAACAGGGAAACGTTCTACGCGAATGTGGGCGATATCCTGCTCGACGGCGCCATCAATAGTGGCGTGGATTTGCCCCATGACTGCCGCAGCGGAATCTGCGGATCCTGCAAGGTGACTGTCGTCGACGGCAAGCTGTTCGGCGGCATGGAAGGCGACATGGCGCATGCGTGCCAGGCCCGGGTGGTTTCGGATCTGAAGATCATCACCGAGCCGGTGCCCGATACGGTGACGATGAATTGCGAGGTCGGCGATCTCGTGCGGCTCGCGCCCGACGTCGTCGGCGTCACCATCGAGATGCCGAAGCCGCTGCGGTTCTTCCCCGGACAATATGCCAAGGTGCAGTATCGCGGCTTCCCGACGCGTTGCTACAGCCCGACCTATCCGATGGTCGGCGCGCCCGACAGCCATCTGCTGTATCTGCACATCCGCATTCTGAAAGACGGCCTGGTGTCATCGGCACTCGGCCGCGACATTCAGGTCGGCCACCGCGTCAAGCTGACGGCTCCGCTCGGCACGGCATTCTTCCGGCAGAAGCATCGCGGCCGAATCATCCTGGTCGCGAGCGGCACCGGCTTTGCGCCGATGTGGGCGATTGCGGTCGCAGCGATCACCGAGAATCCGAAGCGGGAGATCGTCTTCATCGTCGTCTCGCGCACGCTGCAGTCCTTCTACATGCATCAGGCACTGTGCCGGCTGGCGCGCTTTCCGAACGTCAAGATCATCCCGATCGTGTCGGAGCCTCAGAACGTATCGCCGGCGATCCGCAGCGGCCGCCCGACCGAGCACATGCCTGAGCTCACGCCGAACGACGTCGTCTATACCTGCGGCGCGCCGGCGATGACCGAGGCCGTGGCGAAGATGTCGCGCGCCGCCGGCGCAAAGTGTCATTGCGATCCGTTCGTCTCGTCGGCGCAACCCTCGGAGCAGAGCGGCGGCCTGATGGACCGTCTGGTCGGCTGGCTCGACAGCCAGCGCGGACGACCGGCGATGTTCCAGCCGGCGGAATGAGTTCGCGCGGCCGCTGAGAATGCGGCCGCGCGATCCTGCTGATGCACGCTGATCAGCTGGCCACGAAGGCGAGCAGGGTGCCGGTGGCCGCTGCCGGCGGTACGACAAGGCTGGTGCCGCTGTGCACGGCAGCGGCGCCGAGGGCCTTTGCAGTGGCGGCCAGATCATACGAGGCCAGCACCAGGCCGGCACCGCCGCGCTCCGGCAGGCCAGACAGCGATACGCCGGGATAGCGCGCCGCGAGCTGATCCCGGGTCAGGAAGACGAAATCGGCGCGGTCGCCGCCCGAGGCCACCGTCACGGCCCCATCGCTCTCGGGGCGGCCGTCGCGGTCGATCAGGCGGGACAGATGCGCCGCGTCCTTCGCCGGGTCGGGCGTGACGATCAGGGCCTGCTTGAGTTGCTTGGCGCCGTTGGCATGGCGCATCAGCTCCGGGATCCACACCGTCTCGCGGGTCTTGTGCTGGCAGGCAAAGATCCGCAACCCGCCGGGGGCTTCAGCCACCGGCCATTGAAACACGCGGAACCGGGCCGCCGAGATCGTGCCGTCGGGGAGGGGGACCGGACGCTCGAAGTCGATCGGTCCGATCGGCTCGAAGCCCTTGGCCCGGATCTCCTCGGCGCCCGCAGCGGAATCGATCGCCGTGAAGGCGATCCGCTCGATGCCCTCGCCGCGCTGTGCGAGGAAGTTGCGCGTCGGGACATTATGATCCGTCTCGGCGAGAATGCCGAGCAATTCGATGTAATCCGGATCAAGCATGATCGTGTAATTGCCTGACCCCATCTTGGCGCTGTGGGTGCCGCGCGGCGACAGCGTGAAGCCCAATCGCTTCCAGGTCTCGGCCGCCGCGTCGAGATCCTTCACCACGACGACCGCGTGATCGATACCGATGACATTCTTGAGGGCCACGCATTTGTCTCCTTGCAGCGAACTTGGCATATTGCGGCCGAACTATGCCCAAACGACCCATGCGCCGCAACCGGCGCGGCCGGGCGCCGGGCGCAAGGCAAGATCGGTCTCCACGAGGCCGGTCGGTCAGCAAGGATGAGCCGTCCACGATGAGTACGACCACAGATATCGTTCAATGGCCTCCGTCCTTGTGGGCCGCACAGACTGCGCCTGGACCGAATCTGCCGGTGTTGCACGGCAACCAGCAGGCCGATGTCGTGATCATTGGCGGCGGCTTCACCGGGCTGTCCACTGCGCTGCATCTGCGTGAGACCGGGGTCGATGTCGCGATCGTGGAGGCGATGGAGCCAGGCTGGGGCGCCTCGGGCCGCAACAATGGCCAGGTCATTCCGACGCTGTCGCGGCCCGATCCCGAGGATCTCATCGCTCGTCACGGTGCGGCCGGAGAACGCTTTGTCGCGATGCTGCGTGACAGCGCCTCGAACCTGTTCGACACGGTGCGGCGCTACAAGATCGACGCCGAGCATGAGCAGAGCGGCTGGGTGCAGCCGGTGCATTCTCCCGGCCGTATCAAGATCGCTGAGCGCCGTTTCAAGCAATGGTCGAAATTCGGCGCCGATGTCGAACTGCTGTCGCGCGACCAGGCGCGCGACATGCTCGGCTCGGACGCGTGGCATGGCGGCTTCTGGAACAAGACCGGCGGCCACATCAATCCGCTTGCCTTGGCCCGTGGTCTTGCACGGACCGTGCTGAGCCTTGGCGGCCGCATCTACGCCCGCTCGCCGGTGATCGATTTCGCGCGGCGTGGCGACCGCTGGGTGGTGCGGACCGCGCGGGGCGAATTGTCAGCGCGTGCCCTGGTCCTGGCCAGCAACGCCTATACCGGCGAATTTTCCAAGGCGCTCGCGCCTGACCTGGCCCATGAGGTCATGCCGGTGCTGTCGTGGCAGATGGCGACGCAGCCGCTGTCGGACAATGTCCGCAAGACCATCATCCCCGCCCGGCAGGCGATGTCCGACACCCATGGCGAGCTCTATTTCGCGCGCTACGACGCCCGCAATCGCCTGGTGACGGGGGGCGCCGTGATCGGCCCCAGCAACAAGGCCGAGCGGCTGAAGGCGCGCGTCGCCAGCCGCCTGCAGCTTCTGTGGCCGCAGATCGGCGAGGTTCGATTCGACTACGTCTGGAACGGCTATGTCGGCATGACCACGGACTACATGCCGCGGATTCATCGCCTCGGCCCGGATGCCTATGGCTGGACCGGCTGCAACGGCCGGGCGGTGGCGCTGACGATTCCGCTCGGTGCCGAGCTGGCCAAGGCCGTGCGCGGCGTTCCGGACAACGAGCTGGCGCTGCCTTTCACCAATGCCGTCACCATTCCCGCGCATGCGCTGCTTCGGCCATTTGCGCCGTTGATGCTGCTGCTCTACCGCTACCGCGATGCCCGCGAGATTGCTTAGCGCGTGAGGCTTGTTCGAGCCTTTCGGAAAACGGGTTCTTCGTTCCGGATCATGCTGCAGAGCTCACGGATGCGGTGTCCGGGCGAAGTCGCCGCCCGGTATGGCGTCGAGCAGCGCCCGCGTATAGGCATGCTGCGGCGTGCCGAACGCCTGATGGGTGAGGCCGTGTTCGACGACCACGCCGTCCTTCATGACCGCGACGAGGTCGCAGATCTGCGCCGCAACCCGCAGATCATGCGTGATGAAGATGATGGACAGGCCGAGCCGCTCCCGCAAGCTGGTGAGAAGCCTCAGGACCTGCGCCTGCACGGAGACGTCGAGCGCAGACACCGGCTCGTCGGCAACCAGCACGTCGGGCTTCAGCGCGAGCGCGCGCGCAAGCCCGATGCGCTGGCGTTGGCCGCCGGAGAATTCGTGCGGAAGGCGATCCGCCGCAGACGGATCGAGCCCGACGAGCTGGAACAGCTCACGCGCCTCGCTGAGCGCCTTGTCGCGCGGTGTGCCATGCACGATCGGCCCTTGAGCCACCAAGTCGATCGCCTTGCGACGCGGGTTCAGCGAGGCAAACGGATCCTGGAACACCATCTGCATCTGCTGCGTCCGCTGCCGGATCTCGCGGCGTGACATCAGCGCCCAGTCGTGGCCGTCGAGCAGGATCGATCCCGCATCGGGATCGATCAGCCGGATGATGCAGCGGGCGAGGGTCGATTTGCCTGAGCCGGACTCGCCGACGATGCCGAGCGTCGCGCCCTTGGGCAAGGTGAGCGAGACATCCTTGACCGCATGGGTCACGCGCGCGCCACGGCCGAGAAAGCCGCCGGTGCGATAGGTCTTGACCACGCCCGACAGCGCGAGAAGCGTCTGGTCCGACAGTCGGCGCGGCGGCGGCGCGGCGACGGGCGGCACCGCGGCGATCAGCTGCTGCGTATAGGCATGTCGCGGGTTGCGGAGCACCTCGCGCGCCGTCCCGTGCTCCACCACCACGCCATGCTGCATGACGACCACCCGGTCGGCGATTTCGGCGACGACGCCGAAATCGTGGGTGATGAAGAGCACCGCGGTGTTGCGACGCTGTTGCAGCTCGCGAATGAGCTTGAGGATCTGCGCCTGCGTCGTGACATCGAGCGCTGTGGTCGGTTCGTCCGCGATCAGCAGCTTCGGATCGAGCGCGAGCGCCATCGCGATCATTGCGCGCTGCCGCTGGCCGCCGGACAGCTCATGCGGATAGGCCTTGGCAGCCCGCGGCGGATCCGGGATGTGGACGTCGCTCAGCAGCGAAAGCACGCGCGACCGGATCTCGGCCTTCGCGAGACCGGTGTGGATGTCGAGCACTTCGCCGATCTGATCGCCGATCGTGCGCAGCGGATTCAGCGCTGTCATCGGCTCCTGGAACACCATCGCGATCTCGGCGCCACGGATGCTGCGCATCTCGGCGGCCGATGCGACGCAAAGATCACGACCGACGAACAGGATGCGCCCATGGTCGGTGGTGACGCCCTGCGGCAGCAGGCGCATGATCGCATTGGCCATCATCGACTTGCCGGAGCCGGACTCGCCGACGATGCAGACGATCTCGTTTTCGACGACCGACAGCGACACCTCGGTGATCGCATGGCTGCGGTCGGCGCCCTTGGGGAGACGAACGCTGAGGCGGTCGACCGTGAGAATGGGGCCCGTTGAGCTCATCGCTGTTTCAGCCGCGGGTTCAATGCGTCGTTGAGGCCCTGGCCGACGAGCGACACCGCGAGCACGGTGATCAGAATGGCGACGCCGGGGATCGCCGAGACGTACCATTGCACCCGCAGCACATCGCGCCCGAGGCCGATCAGATTGCCCCAGGAGGCGACATTGGCGTCGGACAGGCGCAGAAAGGCGAGCGCGCTTTCCAGGAGGATCGCGACCGCCATCACGACACCGGCATAGACGATGACCGGTGGCAGCGCATTCGGCAGGATCTCGCGCAGGATCAGCTGCGCGTCGGGCATGCCGAGCGTGCGGCCGGCCTGGACGAATTCGCGGCTGCGCAACGAGAGAAATTCCGCCCGCGTCAGCCGCGCTGGCGCCGGCCATGACACGATGCCGACCGCGATCGTCACCGTCGTCAGGGTGGAGCCGAACACCGCGACCAGCACCAGCAGCAGCACGAAATTCGGCAAGGTCTGGAACGCCTCGGTGATGCGCATCAGGATGTTGTCGATCCAGCCGCCATAATAGCCGGCGATGGCGCCGACCATGACCCCGATCGTGACCGCGATCAGCGTCGCGACGCCGCCGATGAGCAGCGAAATCCGCGCGCCATGAAAGATCTGGGCGGCGATGTCGCGCCCCGAATTGTCGGTGCCGAGCAGAAAGCGCGGATTGGTGAAAGGCCAGACGAGAGGACGTCCGGCGAGCGCAAGCGGATCACGCGGATAGAGATAGCCGGCGCTGATCGCCATGCCCACGACGATCAGCAGCAGCACAAGGCCGAGCACCGCGGCGGGACTGCGGAAATAGCGTTTCAGGGCGTCCATGCGCTAGCTCTCGGCCGCGATGCGCGGGTCGAGCCGCGCGTAAAGCAGGTCGGTGACGAAGTTGACCAGGATCACCAGCAACGCGGAGACGAAGACGATTCCCAGCAGCGTGTTGAGGTCGCGCTGCACCACGGATTCATAGGCCAGGCGTCCAAGGCCCGGCAGCGAGAAGACGGTCTCGACCACGACCGAGCCGCCGAGCATGGTCCCGGCCTGCAGTCCGATCAGCGTCACCATCGGCAGCAGCGCGTTGCGCAGCACGTGGCGGGTGATGATCCTTGTCTCGTCGAGGCCCTTGGCGCGCGCCGTGCGGACAAAATCGAGATTGAGCACTTCGAGCATCGATGCCCGCATGATGCGGAGATAGATGGCCAGGAAGATCAGGCCCAAGGTCAGCGACGGCAGGATCAGATGGCTGGCGATGTCGAGCACCCGCCAGATCCCGGTCCTGATCGCGCCGATATCCTCGAAGCCGCCGGCGGGAAGCCATTGCAGATAGATCGAGAACACGACAATGGCCATCAGGCCGAACCAGAAGGAGGGCGTGGCGTAGAAGATCAGACCGACCGTGGAGATCAGCGTGTCCGGCCAGCGGTTGACGCCGCGCGCGGCGATCACCCCGAACACCAGGCCGAAGAAGAACGCGAAGGACAGCGCCGAGGTCATCAGCAGCAAGGTCGGCGGCAGCCGTTCGAGGATCACGGTCGCGACCGGCTTGCCGTAGATCGCGGAGAAGCCGAGATCGAGCCGCACCAGGCGCCACAGATAGTTGGCGAGCTGCATCGGGATCGACAGGTCCAGCCCGTAGAAGCGGCGGAGCTCACGCGCGGTGGCGGCATCACCGCCGCCCATCTGCGCCATCATCGCGTCGACCGTGTCGCCCGGCGCGAGCTGCAGCAGCAGAAAGACGCCGACCAGGATCAGGACCAAAGTAGGGATCGAGGCGGCGAGCCGCCGCCCCGCGAGGCTCAAAATGCGCATGGTCTCATTCTGACCGACTTCGGCTCAGGCGGAAAGCCAGAGATCATGCCAGCTCGACGATCCCCAGCGCGGCGTGTTGGAGTGGTTGCGCGCCTTCGCCGTGATCACGGTGACGAAGATCTGCTCGATTGGCATCCATACCGGCAGCTCGGTATTGGCCTCGCGCACGAAGTCGGCATAAAGCGCCTTGCGCTTGACCGGATCGACCTCGGTTGCCGCGTCATCGATGATCTTGTCGATCTTGGCATCGTCCCAGCCCCATTGGTTGGTCCAGGGGGCGCCCTTCGGCTGGCCGGAGCGGTACCACACCGTGGTGGAGACCGCCGGGTCGTTGCGGTACTGGTGCCAGCCGGTGGCGAGATCGAAGGCGTGCTCGTCATAGACCTGTTTGAGGAAGCCGCCGCCGTCATTGCGAACGATCTCGATCGCGATGCCGACCTCGCTCAGGGATTGCTGGATGAAGGTCGACCACAGCGAGATGTCCTCACCCCATGGCGCGGGCAGCAGCTTGAGCGAGAAGCGGGTTCCCCCGGCGCCGGGCTTGTAGCCGGCCTCGTCGAGCAGCGCTGCGGCCTTGGCCTTGTCATAGGGATATTGCGGCGTATTCGCGCCGGGATAGAAATCGGTCGAGGTCGACGGGATCGGCCCGGTGCCGAGCTTGGCGAAATCGCCGAGGAAATTCTCGATGAAGAAGGGGACGTTGATCGCGTGCGCGATGGCGCGTCGCACCTTGATGTCGGACAGTTCCTTGCGGCGAACGTTGAACTCCAGCGTATTGGTGCGGGCGTTGCCCTCATTGCCCTTGGTCGAGACGATGAAACGCTTGTCCTTGCCGAGCCGTGCCATGTCCGAGATCGTCAGCCCCGAGAACGGGCTGTAATGCAGCTCGCCGGCCTCGAGCTGCGCGGCGGCGGCGGCGCGGTCGGTGATCACCTTCCACACGATGCGGTCGAGATAGGGCGCGTTGGAACGCCAATAGTCGGCATTGCGCTCGGCAATGATGTATTGCCCGCGCTCATATTTGACGAACTTGAACGGGCCGGTGCCGACAGGGGCGAGGTTGGCGGGGTTCTGCCGGATGTCGCCGTTCTCATAGATGTGCTTGGCGGAGATATAGCCGAGATCGGGCAGCGCGCGCAGCAGCAGATTGAGCGGCATCGGGCGCTCGTAGCGGAAGATCGCGGTCTGCGGATCCGGCGTGTCCACCGCCGTCAGAAACAGCTGCAGCGTCGATCCGTAATTGAGGATCTTCTTCCACATGTTCATGGCCGTGAAGGCGACATCGTCGGACGTGAACGGCTTGCCATCATGCCAGGTGACGCCCTTGCGCAGCTTGAACGTGATCGTCTTGCCGTCGGGCGTGGCCTCCCAGCTCTCGGCGAGCACGCCGACCGGCTGACCGTTGGCGTCGAGATCGACGAGGTTTTCCTGGATCTTGCCGCCGATGATGTAGACACCGGTCGAGGCCTGCAGGCTCGGATTCAGCTGCCGCTGCTCGGCGCCGTAATGGACGTTGAAAACGCCGCCCTTGCGCGGGGTCTCCTGGGCGAAGGCCCGGAAGGGGTTGACCACGTTTGCGGCGATGGCGGCAGAGGTCAGAAGAGCGGTACGGCGGTTGATCTCGAAACGGCTCAAATTCATCAAGGTCTCCCGAAGGCCATGTCGACGCTGGCCGATGGTGCAATCGCGGCGAGATTACGCGGATCGAGAGGCTGAGTCATTCCCAATCACGCAGCCGGACCTTGGCTGCGGTGACCGCCGTGCCTGCGCCGCTGGGCAATGGATCGCTCGTATACAAACATTCGGCAGCATGTTTGAGCTCTCGCGCTGTGTCGCGATAGGTTTTGCGGCTAGGCGCGCGCCGGCTGACCCGCGTCCAGTGTGGATTGATCCCGCCATCCTCCACAGCAATATGGTCGTCGGCGTTCAACCTCGAAGGAGGTTGCCAACTCAGATGCTATTTGAGGTGTACGCGGCTGGCGTCTTCGGCGTCTCGGGCCGGCATTCGCAGCGCGAAGCTGACCTCGGTCGTGTCCGGCAGGAGGTCGATCGCGCCGCCATGGCTGGTCATGATGGCCCGCACGATGGCCAGCCCCATTCCGGTGCCGCCGCTGTCCCGGCGGGTGGTGAAGAACGCATCGAAGATCCGCTCGCGGTTCCCCGCGGAGATCGGATGACCGTCGTTGCTGACCCGCAGGATCAGCTGATCCCCATGCTCCTCCGCCGTCAGACGGATGGTCCGGGCGCCGTGACGCACGGCGTTGTCGGCGAGATGCGTCAGGGCTATCAGAAGCGTCTCGCCGGAGAGCTCGACGCAACGGCTCAGCGCGCCCTGCGTTTCGAGCTGCACCGCTGGAAACAGAGCTCGCAGCTGATCGACGACGTCGGCCGGGCAGCAGGCGTCGCTCTGCGGCAAGGCTTCCGCCCGGGCCAACTCGCGCAGCCGGTGCGCCATCTGTTCCAGCCGCTCGGTATCGCCAAGAATGTTGAGAAGAAAGCGTTCCTGCTCGGTCCTTGTGAGGTGATCCGACGAGGCCCGGAGCGAATCCAACAACAGCTCCGCCGCGCCCTTGATGGAGGTCAGCGGCGATTTCAGCTCATGCGTCAGATGCGCGGAAAAGTTCTTCAGGTAGCTGGAGCGCCGCGCCAGCTGCTCGGCCATGGCGAAGAAATGCTCGGCCAGCTCGGCGAAATCCCGCGTGCCGTAATGGGCCAGCGGCCGGAATCCTGCCGGATCGTTCCGGCCGATCCTGCCGGCGCGATCGACGAGATCGCGCATCGGTCGCGTGATCGTGCGGGCGACGATCAGCCCGACCAGCAAGGTCGTCAGGATGATCGCGGAGCCCGCCGCGATGAACTTGCCGCGCTCCTGATAGAGGTGTTCGAAGATGTTGCGCGGTGTTCGCGACGTGTAGATCACGCCGGCGACGTGATCGTTGACGATCACGGGCATGGCCGAGAAGACATGGACGCCGACTCCGCGGCTGATCGAATAGATCGGGGGGGGCGATTTGTCGGGAATGCGGATGCGCAGCGCGGCGCCGTATTTTCCGGTCAGAGCGGTGGCGACCTCTTCGATGTGAGCGAGCGACTTGCCCATCTCATCGCGGCCGGCGATCACCACCCCGTGCGGATCGAGTATACGAAATCCAGCGAGGGTGACCTTCTGCGTTTCGCGGACGACTGGCCAGAGCCGTTCGCCGATTGCGATATAGGCCGGGTCCGCAGGCCGGATGGCCTCGCGGGCGTCGGGGCGGCGGACGAACAGATCATTCCCCAGGAGATCGAGCAGGGGCCGGATCGGGGTGACCTCATCTGACGCGTCGGGCCTCGCCTCGGGCGGGATCTCGGCACCGAGCGCAATTCCCGCTGGGACGCGCGCCGCAACCTCCTCGGCAAAAATCGCGGCAAGCACGCGGCTCTGCGCGATCAGCTCGGCTTGCGTCTGACGGATCAGCTGGTTGTCGTAGATGCGGAAGAAGAACAATCCGACCAGCGGCAAGGTTGCGACCAAGGCCAGCACGCCGAAGACGATCTGTCCCAGCGACGGTCGCCATTTCTCCTTCGGTTTCGGCGCGATCATGGCGCGCCGCAGCGTCCGAGCCGGAAGCCGACGCCATGCACCGTTTCGATCGCGTCCTCACAACCGGCGGAGGCAAGCTTGGCGCGGATGTTTCGGATGTGGCTGTCGATGGTGCGGTCGGAGACCTGTATATTGAGCTGATAGGCCGCCGTCATGATCTGCTCGCGGCTGAATACGACCGTGGCGCGCGTCATCAGCGTACGCAGGATGCTGAATTCGAGCGCCGTCAGCGTCAGCGGCGTCTCGGCAAAGCAGGCGAGGTGCTGCTGCGGGTCGAGGCGAAGCCGGCCATGGATCAGCTCGTCGGGCTCGACCGTGCGATGGGCTCCGGCGGTCGCGACGCGGCGGAGAATGACATTGACCCGGGCCACCAGCTCGCGCGGGCTGAACGGCTTGGTGACGTAATCGTCGCCACCGATCTCCAGCCCAAGGATGCGGTCGATCTCCTCGTCCCGAGCCGAGAGAAACAGGATCGGCACCTGCGATGTCCTGCGGATGCGCCGGCAGACCTCCAGCCCGTCGAATTCCGGCATGCCAACGTCGAGGACGATCAGGTCTGGTCGCTCGTCGGTGAACTTGATCAGAGCGGCGCGGCCGTCGGCGGCTTCCGTCACCGCCATGCCGGCCTTGCTTAACGCAACGCGCACAACCTCCCGGATATGCGGGTCATCGTCGACAATGAGGATTCGGGGGGACACGGTCGGAGGCTCCGCGGCGACACATCAGCTGGGGTTCTGCAACAGGGGATGTGTATCGAGATAGCGCTGCAAGCGCCAGCCGCGAAAGCTCCAGGAGCGCCAGTCCGCCATGCGAGTTTGCTGCTGCAGGAGGAGGCGGTCTCGGTCCGCTGTCAGCCGCCGGTCGGATGGCGACATCAGCATGGCCCGGTCGATCGCCGGCAGCGCCTGCGGCCCGAGCCAGACGAGGTAATCGCTGTCGATGGACGGGCCGCTCCGCCCGGCCTCGCGGCTGTGGGCCACGTTGTAATCGGCGATCACGGCGTCAAGATTGACGAACGTGCAGGCGTAGATCGTGATCGAAAGCATCACCAGGTTCATGCGGATCAGCCAGGCACTCGGCTTGTCGAGGGCGATCCTGAGCACGATGAGAACGAGGCCCATTGCAACCAGGATCATCCAGATCAAGGCTGCGAGTCGCCAGTAGGTCAGGGCGTAGGTGTCGACGTACATGTGCAGCCGCTGGATCGAGGAGACGACCAGCAACACATTCTGTGCCACCCAGAGATAGATCAGTGGACGAATGAGCGGCGATCCGGTTGCCGTGATTTCGGAGCGGCCTGCGACGATGACGAAAACGGCTGCAAGCAGCGCCGTGACGATCAGCACATAGGCGCCTCGGTGCGCATAGGCCGCGTAGGTCACGCCGTTCGGAAGCGCAGCATGTCCCCACAGATAGGCTCCGTCGAGAATGGTCTGGATGGCAAACAGGACGTTGAACAGGATCAACGACCGGATCACGGTCGCGGGACCGAGCACGGTGGACAGCAGGGAGGGGGCCTGATCGGGCTCGCGGTCGACCGCCGGCTGCGTCGGTTCGACACGCTGGCGCCAGCGCAGGTGGACGAACGGCCATATCATCGACAGCGCCAATAGCCAGAAGATCGCACGCGCCGTCGTCAGCTCCGAAGCAGAGCCGTCGAAGCTGAAGACATCGAGCCATTGCGCGATGACCGGATTCGCGACCGCGAACAACAGGACGAAGACCCCGCCGAGCGTCAGTGGGATGCTCCAGACCAGCAGGGCGCGCGTGAGCGAATGATCGCGCAGCATCATGATGATGTCGGGCACGAGCCGGAATGGTCCGATCAGGAGCAACTGTCGGGCGGCGGTCAGCGGCAGCGTGAATCCGCGGGCGCCTGGATCGGTCGCGAACGCCACCGCCGACAGGATCATGACCAGCATGATGGGGAATGACAGCAGGCCCAGATTCTCGACGACAGGAGCCAAGCCGGCGACGAAGAGGGCGGTCGCTCCGATCAGCCGGGCGCGCGAGGTCATCGCGACATTGACGAGGATGCCGGCCGTGGCGAGCGCGGCGAGGAACAGCGGCAGGCCAAGGCCGATCGGGCGGCCGTCGTAAAGCAGGATGTCGGCCATTCCGACGAGGCCCAGAGCGATTGCGAGTTTGAGCCATCTGGAATCAGACGCGGCTGGGGTGGCCGTCAGCTCGGCGGAGGCGGTCATGCGAAGGTCCTCGATGGAAGCGATGCGGCCGGGATGCACCAGCCGATGAGCCACCATGACGCCGCCACGTGCAGCCGCTGACGAGCGGGTCTGCAGCATTTCAGGATTTGTTTGCAGATTTCGTGCAGAGGCGACTCCGCCGCTGGCGAAGGCGGATCGGCATTGTTACGCAAAAGCCGTCTTTCCCCTGGAATGATCGGCTGCACACATGCTCGGGCGTATCAGGACGGCAGTCCTCTGGAGCCTTGCTCTGCTCTTCATCTTCATCACGTTCAACAGTAACGAGCCGTATCTCGTTCGGCTCCGCGGCACGGGTCACGCCGCCTTGCTGATCGTCGGTCTGGCGGCTCCGCTTCTGCTCCTGCTCAGCGGACGCTGGCGGCACGGTCTCTCCGGGAGGCTGCTCGTCCTCGTCTGGTGCATCCCGCTGCTCGCGCTGACATCAACGCAATTCACGTTCGCCTGGCGCAAGTACGAGACGTTCGACACTGCGCCCGAGGTCGCGCGGCTGCTCGGACGGCATTTCATGGTCGGTTACACGTCAACGGCGGATGCTGCCGCGCTGGCGCGGCAGGGCCTGATCGCCGGCATCTACGTGACCCACCACAACATCGTAGGGCGAACCGCTGCTCAACTTCGTGCTGAGATCGCGCGGCTGCAGGCCGAGCGGGTCAGCGCCGGCCTGCCACCTCTGCTGGTCTCGGCCGATCAGGAGGGAGGCTCTGTCGCGCACCTGTCTCCGGCTGTGCCGAACATGCCCGCTCTTGCGACCTTGGCCGACCTGCCGGAGGCGCGGCGGATGCAGCGGGCGTTTGAGATGGGACAGAGCCAGGGACGGTCCCTCGCGGACGCCGGTATCACCTTGAATCTCGCGCCGGTCGTCGATCTGCGGCCGAGTTGGACGCACAACAGGTTCGATTTCCACACGCTGATCAGTCGGCGCGCGATCTCCAATGATCCGGCCGTGGTCGGCGACATAGCGCTCGGCTATGTGCGCGGTCTCGAGGCCAGTGGCGTTCGCGCCGCCGTCAAGCACTTCCCAGGTCTCGGGCGCGTTGCGGCCGACACGCATCATTTCTCGGCAGATCTCGAAACACCTGCGGAGGTCTTGGAACAGGCGGATTGGCGGCCCTTTCGACAGGTGCTCGACAATTCGGATGCGGCGATGATGGTCGGCCACGTCGTGGTCGATGCGATCGACCGCGAGCGTCCGGCATCGCATTCCAAGGCCGTGCTCGACGGTCTGATCCGGGGCCGATGGAACTACCAGGGCGTGATCGTCACCGACGACCTCGTGATGGGCGCGATCTACGGCCGCGATCTCTGCAAGGCTGTCGTCGAGGCTCTCAGCGGCGGCGCCGATCTGCTGCTCGTCGCCTATGATGGCACGCAGTTTTACCGCGTGCTGGCCTGCGCCAAGACGGCGCTGGCGGAAGGACGGATCGATCTGGCGGCCCTCCGCAGGAGCGATGAGCGTCTGCGGCGCTGGATGTCACGGGAGGAGGGGCCCCTGGCAGCGAATGCCTCGACAGGCGACATGGCCGCGCCGACCCGGCATCGCAGCCTGGCCGATGAGGACACTGGTCCAACAAACGGCGCGTCGTCAGCGCGGACCGTTGCCGGTCCAGTCGCGCCATGAGACATTGGAGAGGCTTCGCAGATCCGTGGCCAGCGGCCGGCGCGCCTGCTTGTCATATTGGCCGATGACCTGCTCCGACTCGCGGATCTTGAGCTGGAGCTCAGCCACCTGCCGCTTGGTCCGTTCGATCGCCTTGGCGTCGGCGCTTTCGCCGACTGTGAACCGCGCTGTCTCGATTTGCTTCAAAGCCGCGCGGTACTTCTTGAGCTGAGCGCGATGCCAGGCAACCTTGCTGTCACTGTCCGCAACCATGGGGTACTCCCGCGAAATGCGGCAAGACTAGACGACCGAGTCCTGATTCGCGACCTTTTCAGGCTATTTTAGCCTGTCGCCGAAGCCACTGGAATACCGGTCCCGCTACTTGGTGGGCAGATCGAACGATCTCAGTCCAGTCCCGCTGCGCGCCGCATCTCGTCGATCAGCTCGGACGCTTCAGCCTTGGTCCGCACGTCCTTCGTCGGATCGGGCTGGCCTGCCTGCTCACTCAGGGTCTTCAAGTAGGAGGCTTGCGCATTGGTCACCGGATCGTCTCCCGACGCCCAATCCTTCGGATCCTTTTCAATCTTCTCGGTCATGCCGATTTCCACTCTTGGCTGCATCTCACGTGGTTGAGTCCCATGAGGTGCCAACGCGGATGATCGTAGAATGTTCCGTATATGTTCTTTGTACGAAAAGAAGGCTGGTCGTGCCAATTGCCCGTGCTCATGAGGACGTCTCTGCCGCCGTCTTCTTTCCCGTAGGCGACGGGCGTTGCTCCGCGCCGTTGTCAAGAGTCCGGTCAGCGCTGCGCGCGTCTGGAAAAACGATCTCTTGGCCAGGAGCTCCAGCAAGCTCGTCCGCCGTGGCTTCGCAAGGTTTGATCTCGAAATTGTTGTCGAGCACCTTCTCGCCGTGCGTATCCAAGGTCACGAGATCTGCACGCTCCGCGGCCTCCCAAACCTCGCGCTCGGTCCGAAACGGACGGGTCATTTGTTCGTCGTTTTCAAAGAGTGCATAGGGCACGGGGAGCTCCAGATCGGAATCCGTCGATGGAGCGTCCGGCTGGTCCGCTTGGTGAGGGCGGACAGACAGGGGCTGCTCCCGCATACAAACTGCGGCAGAGCTTCGCTGTTCCATGGCGAGCCCCCCGCGCTCGATGAGTTGTGACGATCAGTCCTGACCTGCGGCGGGAACGATGGTCGCGCCGGTCGGGTTGGCCAGCGTGTCCGTCTGAACAGGAGAGCACCATGGATATCAAGGGAAAGAAGATCGCCATTCTCGCCACGAACGGCTTCGAACAAGCGGAGCTCGAAGTGCCGCGCGATCGCTTGAAGCAGGCCGGGGCGACCGTCGACGTGATCTCGCTCGCCGCCGGCCAGATCAAGGGCTGGGACCAGAAGGATTGGGGACGCCCCGTCAAGGTCGACAAGACGCTCGACCAGGCATCGGCATCGGACTACGACGCCATCGTGCTGCCAGGCGGCCAGATCAACCCGGACCTGTTGCGCCTCGAGCCGAAGGCGCTGAAATTCATCAAGGACATCTTTGAGGCAAAGAAGATCGTGGCCGCGGTCTGTCATGCGCCATGGCTGCTGATCGAGACGGGCATCGCGAAAGGTCGCAAGATGACGTCCTACAAGTCCATCAAGACCGACGTCGTGAATGCCGGTGCCGATTGGCAGGATGCGGCGGTCGTCGTCGACCAAGGTGTCATCACGTCGCGCAATCCCGGCGATCTGGAAGCCTTCAGCGCCAAGATCATCGAGGAGGTCAAAGAGGGCCGGCATCTGCAGCGGAGCGCCGCTTGAGGCGGCTGCCAGGGCCGGGAAGGCCGGCTGAACCGGCATCTCGGCCCGAACGGGCCCAGCGCTCGAAGGGTCGAACGCTGGGCCGCAGTCCACACGGAGTTGCCTTCGGCGCGATGGGGGAATGCCGCCGGAGACAGAGGGAAAGACGTCGGCTGCGGCGCGTCGTTCCTAATTTCGTGTCACCGGCGTCGTCGGCTGCCGATCAGCCGGCGGCCCGCTGTCGGGCTGCCTTGGGCGCCGCGCTCGTGAAGGCGCTGGTCATTTCCGGCGGCATCGCGCCCGGACGCAAGGGCACGATCAACCGACAGACCAGCCCTTCGGGCCGCCAGTCAAACAAAGCCCGCCCGCCGAGTTGGCTCTCGACGCTTGCCATCAGGCTGCGGGTCCCAAATCCGCGGGAGGTCGGCACGTGGACCCGCGGCCCGCCGGTTTCGATCCACACGATCTCGAGAACATCGTCCTCGATGGTCCATTTGACCGAGAGATGACCAGAGCGGACCGACAGGGCGCCGTATTTGGCCGAGTTCGTCACCAGCTCGTGCAGGGCCAGCGCCAGGGTTTGTGCCGTCGCCGGCTGTAGCTGGAGTTCGGCACCGCCGAACGCCACCTGTCCGCCGGTCGCATAGGGCGCGAGCTCCTCGCCGATCAGCCGGCTGATCTCTGCGCCCTGCCAGCTCGAAAGCGAGAGAATGGTGTGAACGCGTGCGAGCGCGCTGATGCGGCCCTCGACTGCGCTGACATAGGTCCGCACGCTGTCGGCCTTGGTGAGCCTCACGATCGACTGCGCCAGGGTCAGCGCGTTCTTGGCCCGGTGATCGACCTCGCGGGTCAATAGGTTCTGGCGCTCTTCGGCGCGCTTGCGCTCGGTAATGTCGATGGTGACGCCGCTGACCCGGATCACGCGTCCAGCCTTGTCGGTCGTCGCCGCCGCCGTTCCAACGCACCAGCGCTGTTCGCCATCGGGCCTGTTGATGCGGAACTCGGCCTCGCAGGACGTCGTGCCCCGACCGAGCTCGGCGACCACCTGCCGCGCACGCTCGGCGTCGTCGGGATGCAAGAGGCTCATGATGTTGACGTTGTTGAGCTCGAAGGTCTGCGGCGTGACGCCGAAGATGCGGTATTGGCCTTCGTCCCACATCCAGTCGCCATTGATACCGTCCCAGTCCCAGGACCCCATCCTTCCGGCCGCGATGGCCATGCTGCGGCGCTGCTCGCTCTCCAGTAGCTGGGCCGTGGATCTTTCGAGCTCTGCGGTGCGCGCGCGAACGCGGTTCTCGAGCTCCTGGTTCAAATGTTCCAGCTCGCGCGTCTTGCGATAGAGCTCGGTGAACACCTTGATCTTCGCGCGCAAGACCTCCGGCACGACCGGCACCGGCACATAGTCGACCGCGCCCATTTCATAGCCGCGCAACCGGTCGAAATCGCTGACTTGAACCGCCGAGATGAAGATGATCGCGATCTTCTGAAACCGCGGATGCTCGCGGATCATCTGCGCCAGCTCGAAGCCGTCGAGCTCCGGCATGCAGACGTCCACGAGGATGACCGCGATCTCGTTCTTCAGGAGAATCTCAAGCGCCGCGCGGCCTGACGTGGCGACCACGAGGTTTTCGCCGAGTTCCTTGAGGATGACCTCATAGGCCAGCAGCTTCGCGGGCTGGTCGTCAACCAGGAGGATGTTGACCTTTTCATGTTCCATGATGATGCGCCGTTCAGCGGTGCAGCCACATGCGGATCGCAAGAAGCAACTGCTCGGTGTTGACGGGTTTTGCGAGATAATCGGAAGCGCCGGCTTCGAGGCACTTCTCGCGATCTCCCTTCATGGCCTTCGCGGTCAGCGCGATGATCGGGAGCCGGGCAAAGGCAGGGTTCTGCCGGATGACGCCGATCGTCTGGTAACCATCCATCTGCGGCATCATGATGTCCATCAGCACGATCGAGATCGCAGGCGTGCTCTGCACCAAGTCGATCGCTTCGGCGCCGGTCGTCGCGGTCAGCACCTTCATGCCGCGGCGCTCCAGCACGCTCGACAGCGCGAAGATGTTGCGGGCGTCGTCGTCGACCAGCAGAACCGTTTTTCCGACGAGGTCTTCGTCGGAACTGTTCAGCTTTTCGAGCATTCGCTGCTTTTCTATCGGCAGTTCCGTGATGACGCGGTGAAGGAACAAGGCTGTCTCGTCGAGCAGCCGCTCCGGCGACTCCACGCCCTTCACGACGATGCTGCGGGCCATCGTGTGTAGTTCCGCGTCCTCCTCGGCGGACAATTCACGGCCGGTGAAGACGACGACAGGAATGCCTGACAGGGTTTCGTCCGAACGCAACTGATCGAGCACGTCGAATCCGCTCATGTCCGGGAGGCGGAGATCGAGAACGACGCAATCGCAGGGCGTGCCGCGCAGCGCCTCCAGCGCGCCCGCACCGGTGTCCGCTGCGAGGATCTCGATGTCGTCATGATCAAGCAGCTGACGGATGCTTAGCTGTTCGGCCGCATTGTCCTCGACGATCAACAGGCGCTTGCGGCGCGGCTGCGCGTACTCCTTGATCTGGCTGAGCGCGGCACTCACGCCCTCGGTGGTTGTCGGCTTGTTGACGAAGGAGAACGCTCCACGCGCCAGCGCATGCTGACGGTCCTCGTCCAATGTGATGATCTGCACCGGAATGTGCCGGGTCAGAGGATTGTGCTTGAGCTGGCTCAGAACCGTCCAGCCCAGCATGTCCGGCAGGAACACATCCAGGGAAATGGCTGCGGGCTGGTACTGCTTGGCGAGGTCGAGGGCTTCCGCGCCGCGGGTGGCGACCAGGATCTTGAAGCCCTTGTCGCGCGCGAGATCGATCAGCACGCGGGCATAATGCGGGTCGTCCTCGACGATCAGAAGGGTCGTGTCGCCGGGGGCGAGCTCGAGCCTGTCGTCGGCCAGCTGTTCGGCGACGCGGTCGGAGGCCGGAGGCTGCTGAGCCGGCAGCAGCGGCGGAGTGTAGGACGCAGCTGGTGTCGGGCTGATGCGCGGAGCGACGGCCGGACCGGAATATTTCAGCGGCAGGTAAAGTGTGAACGTGCTGCCCTTGCCGGGGGCGCTCTTCAGATGAATTTCACCGCCCAGCAGGTTCGCGAGCTCGCGGCTGATGGCGAGCCCGAGCCCGGTGCCGCCATATTTGCGGCTGGTCCCGGCGTCGGCCTGCTGGAAGGCCTCGAAGATCAGCTTCTGCTTGTCCTGGGGAATGCCGATGCCGGTGTCGGAGACTTCAAAGGCGATGACGGCCGGCGCGGTGTTGAGGACCGGATGCTCAGCGCTCCACCCGCCAAGTGCAGCCGAGACTTTCAGCCGGACGCCGCCGTCCGCAGTGAATTTGAAGGCATTCGAAAGCAGGTTCTTCAGCACCTGCTGCAGCCGCTTGGAATCCGTGACGATGCTTCGCGCAAGGTTCGGATCGACATCGATATTGAAGGACAGCAGGCGGTTTTCCGCCTCGTGCCGGAACGGACGGCCGACCGTCTCCAGGAGGTTGGCGGTGAGGATCTCCTCGGCGTCGACGGTCACCGTGCCGGACTCGATCTTGGACAGATCGAGAATGTCGCTGATCAGGTTGAGAAGGTCGGTGCCTGCGCCATGAATGGTGCGGGCGAATTCGACCTGCTTCATGGTGAGGTTGCCGTCGGGGTTTTCGGTCAGCTGCTGGCCCAGGATCAGGATGCTGTTGAGCGGCGTGCGCAGCTCGTGCGACATGTTGGCCAGGAACTCGGACTTGTACTTGGAGGTGAGGGCAAGCTCCGTTGCCTTTTCCTCGAGCGCGCGCCGGGCCTGCTCGATCTCCTGGTTCTTGCGTTCCACCTCGACGTTGCGCTCGGCCAGCTGCTGGGCTTTCTGTTCGAGCTGCTCGTTGGTCTGTTGCAGCTCGCGCTGCTGCGCCTGCAGCTCTGCCGCCAATTGCTGGGACTGTTTGAGCAGGCCCTCGGTCTGCATGGTGGCTTCGATCGAGTTGAGCACGATGCCGATGGAATCGGTGAGCTGCTCCAGAAACGTCATCTGCGACGTCGTGAACGGGCTGAGCGACGCCAGCTCGATCACCGCCTTGACCTGGTTCTCGAATAGCACAGGGAGCACGACGAGGTTCTTAGGGACGGCGCGAAGCAAAGCAGAGCCGACCGGAATGACGTCGGACGGAATCTCGGAGATCAGCCGTTGCCGCTTGTCGATGGCGCACTGGCCGATCAGCCCTTCGCCGAACTGGACCGACTGGCGATGGGGATACACGCCGTCATCGGCGTAGGAGGCGAGCAGGCGCAGCTGCGGCGAATACTCGTTCTCGACCTGGTAGATCACGCCGCGATGCGCATTCACGAGCGGCGTCAACTCACTGAGCAGCAGGCGGCCGACGGTTGTCAGGTCGCGCTGCCCCTGCAGCATGTTGGTGAAGCGGGCGAGGTTCGTCTTCAGCCAGTCCTGCTCGGTGTTGAGGTCGGTCGTGAGCCGCAGGTTGGTGATCATGGTGTTGATGTTGTCTTTGAGCTCGGCCACCTCGCCGCGCGCATCGACCTGAATGCTCCGCGTGAGGTCGCCCTTGGTCACGGCAGTCGCGACTTCGGCGATGGCGCGGACCTGCGAGGTCAGGTTGGCCGCGAGCAGGTTGACGTTGCCGGTCAGATCCTTCCAGGTGCCGGCCGCGCCAGGCACGTTGGCCTGGCCGCCGAGCCGCCCTTCGACGCCGACCTCACGGGCCACGCTGCTGACCTGATCGGCAAAGGTCGCGAGCGTCTCGGTCATGTTGTTGATGGTGTCGGCGAGGGCTGCGACCTCACCCTTGGACTTTACGGTCAGGTTCTGCTTGAGATCGCCATTGGCCACGGCCGTGACCACCTTGACGATGCCGCGGACCTGCTCGGTCAGGTTGGCCGCCATGAAGTTCACGGTGTCGGTGAGGTCCTTCCAGGTTCCGGCGACACCTGGCACCTGGGCCTGGCCGCCGAGCTTGCCTTCGGTGCCGACCTCGCGGGCCACGCGTGTCACCTCGCCGGCGAAGGCGTTGAGCTGATCGACCATCGTGTTGATGGTGTTCTTCAGCTCGAGAATCTCGCCCTTCACGTCGACGGTGATCTTGCGCGACAGGTCGCCGCGCGCAACCGCCGTGGTGACCTCGGCGATGTTGCGAACCTGCGTGGTGAGATTGGCCGCGAGCAGGTTGACGTTGTCGGTCAAATCCTTCCAGGTGCCGCCGACGCCGGGCACCACGGCCTGGCCGCCGAGCCGGCCCTCGGTGCCGACCTCGCGCGCCACGCGCGTCACCTCGGCGGCGAAAGAGCGCAACTGCTCGACCATCGTGTTCAAGGTGTCCTTGAGCAGCAGAATCTCGCCGCGCACGTCGACGGTGATCTTCTTCGACAGGTCGCCGCCGGCGATGGCGGTCGCGACCTCGGCGATGTTGCGGACCTGCGCCGTCAGGTTGGAAGCCATGAAGTTGACGCTGTCGGTGAGGTCCTTCCAGGTGCCGGCGACTTCAGGCACCTCGGCTTGGCCGCCGAGCTTGCCTTCGGTGCCGACCTCGCGGGCGACGCGCGTCACCTCGGATGCGAAGGCATTGAGCTGGTCGACCATGGTGTTGATGGTGTTCTTCAGCTCGAGAATCTCGCCCTTCACGTCGACGGTGATCTTGCGTGACAGGTCGCCGCGCGCCACGGCTGTGGTAACCTCGGCAATGTTGCGGACCTGGGCGGTGAGATTGCCGGCCATCGAGTTGACGCTGTCGGTGAGATCCTTCCAGGTGCCGGCGACGCCGGGCACGTTGGCCTGGCCGCCGAGCCGGCCCTCGGTGCCGACCTCGCGGGCGACGCGCGTCACCTCGCCGGCAAAGCGGTTGAGCTGATCCACCATCGTGTTCAGCGTTTCCTTCAGGCTCAGGATCTCGCCGCGGACGTCGACCGTGATCTTGCGCGACAGGTCGCCACCGGCGATGGCGGTGGCCACCTCGGCGATGTTGCGGACTTGGGCGGTGAGATTGCCGGCCATCGAGTTGACGCTGTCGGTGAGATCCTTCCAGGTGCCGGCGACGCCCGGCACGTTGGCCTGGCCGCCGAGCCGGCCCTCGGTGCCGACCTCGCGGGCGACGCGCGTCACCTCGCCGGCAAAGCGGTTGAGCTGATCCACCATCGTGTTCAGCGTTTCCTTCAGGCTCAGGATCTCGCCGCGGACGTCGACCGTGATCTTGCGCGACAGGTCGCCACCGGCGATGGCGGTGGCCACCTCGGCGATGTTGCGGACTTGGGCGGTGAGATTGCCGGCCATCGAGTTGACGCTGTCGGTGAGATCCTTCCAGGTGCCGGCGACGCCCGGCACCTCGGCCTGGCCGCCGAGCTTGCCGTCGGTGCCGACCTCACGGGCGACGCGCGTGACCTCGCCGGCGAAGGCGTTGAGCTGATCGACCATCGTGTTCAGCGTCTCCTTCAGCTGGAGAATCTCGCCTGACACATTGACGGTGATTTTCTTGGAGAGATCGCCCTTGGCGACGGCGGTGGCCACTTCGGCGATATTGCGAACCTGGCCGGTCAGGTTGGAGGCCATCGAGTTGACGCTGTCGGTGAGGTCCTTCCAGGTTCCCGCAACGCCGCGCACCATGGCCTGGCCGCCGAGCTTGCCCTCGGTTCCGACCTCGCGGGCGACGCGCGTGACCTCGCCGGCAAAGGCATTGAGCTGGTCGACCATCGTGTTGATGGTGTCCTTGAGCTCCAGGATCTCGCCGCGCACGTCGACGGTGATCTTCTTCGACAGGTCACCATTGGCGACAGCGGTCGTCACCTCGGCGATGTTGCGCACCTGCGCCGTCAGGTTCGAGGCCATCGAGTTGACGCTTTCGGTCAGATCCTTCCAGGTGCCGGCAACGCCCAGCACATTGGCCTGGCCGCCGAGCCGTCCTTCGGTTCCGACCTCGCGGGCGACGCGCGTGACCTCGCCGGCAAAGGCGTTGAGTTGGTCGACCATGGTGTTCAGCGTCTCCTTCAGCTGAAGGATCTCGCCGGAAACGTTCACGGTGATCTTCTTCGACAGGTCGCCGCTCGCGATGGCTGTCGCCACGTCGGCGATATTTCGGACCTGCGCCGTCAGGTTCGACGCCATGAAGTTGACGTTGTCGGTCAGGTCCTTCCAGGTGCCGGCAACGCCGGGAACCTTGGCTTGGCCGCCGAGCTTGCCTTCGGTGCCGACCTCACGCGCCACGCGCGTCACCTCGGACGCGAAGGCATTGAGCTGGTCGACCATCGTATTGATGGTGTCCTTCAGCTCCAGGATCTCGCCGCGAACGTCGACCGTGATCTTGCGCGAGAGGTCGCCGCGCGCGACCGCCGTGGTCACATTGGCGATGTTGCGGACCTGCGCGGTGAGGTTGCCGCACATCGCGTTGACCGAGTCGGTGAGATCCTTCCAGGTTCCGGCGACGCCGGGGACAATGGCCTGGCCGCCGAGCTTGCCGTCCGTGCCGACTTCGCGCGCGACGCGCGTCACTTCTGAAGCAAACGATCGCAGCTGGTCGACCATCGTGTTGATGGCCTCCTTCAGCTGCAGAATTTCGCCGCGGACATCGACCGTGATCTTCTTTGACAGGTCGCCATTGGCGACCGCGATCGTCACCTCCGCGATATTGCGGACCTGACCAGTCAGGTTGTTGGCCATGGAGTTGACGCTCTCGGTCAAATCCTTCCAGACGCCTGTCACCTCCGGAACCTGCGCCTGACCGCCCAGCTTGCCTTCGGTTCCCACCTCGCGCGCGACGCGCGTCACTTCCGAGGTGAAGACGCTCAGCTGCTTGATCATTGTGTTGACGATGTTGGCCGACTGGAGAAACTCACCGCCGAGCGGCCGGCCGTCGACATCGAGTTTCACCGTTTGCAGAAGATCGCCTTGGGCCACCGCGGCAACGGCGCGCGTGACCTCGCGGGTCGGCCAAAGAAGGTCATCGATCAAGGTGTTGATGGAGCTTTCCATGTCGGCCCAGGAGCCGCTGGCGATGCCGAACCTCACGCGCTGGCGGGTCTTCCCCTCGCGACCGACAACCTGGCCGACGCGCTCGAGCTGCTGCGCCATCCGCTCATTGGCGGCGATGATCTCGTTGAACGTATCCGCGATCTTGCCGTCGATCCCGAGATAATCGCCGCTCATGCGCACCGAGAAGTCGCCGGAGCGCATGGCCTGGAGAGCCCGAAGCAGATCCTGACTTGCATCAGCGCTCTCGGTCCCCTGGCCATTCCGGCCGAAGCCTTGTCGCTGCGGCAACGGATTGTCGGCGCTATCGAGATCGCTCATCAAGTTCCCCCGAGGAAGAAACAACCACTCGCCGTATCCGAGACTCGCATAGTCGCAGAATAGAAGCCGCGGCAACTCGCCAAATCAAGCCAGATACAGATAATCCCTCTGATGGAACCGCACCGATCCGGCACAAGCGGCTCAACTTCTCTCCACGAATAATGTTCCAAACATTTTCGTCCTCCATGTGTAACGGCATTGGAACAGGCGCTGCTCCACGGGTTTGATTGACGAGGAGGAACTGATCATCAGGCCCCTCGCGATCAGTCTTGTTATGTTCCTGTCACTCGCGTCGACGGCAACAAGCATGGCTCGATCTGGGCAACCCAGCGGACCTGGATCCGTTACCGGAGACCCAGCAGCCGGCTCGGCCAATCCGCGATCCGCGCCACCCATCAGCGCCGGGCAGGGAAGTCGGAGCGGAAGCGGCACTTCGTCGTCCGGTGGCCGCGATGACAACGGCGACCAGGGCCGGGACAAGATGCCGGAGAGCAATTCCCGCGTCAGGTCGCCGGAGCAGCAGAACAAGACCGGCCGTTGACACGATCGGACTATTTCGTCGCAAGAGCCGCCTTCATGTCGGCCAGCTCGTTCTGCAGCAAGCCGAGTTCGGCTGAAACAAAGCGCTGAAGCTCGGCATTATCGGGTGACTGAAGGTACTTCGTCAGGATGGTGATGGTTGATTCATATTCTGCGACTTGCGCGGCGTAGAACTGTCGTACGAAACTGGGGCCGTCGGCCGGGTCGACGCCGGTCAACATGGTCTCGCGGCCGAGCGACTGCTTCGATGCTGGCTCAGCCTTGAGGCCTGTTCGGGTCTGGAGTTCGACCAGGGCGCGGGCTCGTCGCGTGGCGGCATCGGTCCGCATCGCCGCCGCGCTCGTCAAATCGGCGCGGCCGAACGCGGACGTCCGGTCGCTGGCGGATTGCTGAAACGCATCCAATTCGTTCAGCTTCGCGATGACCTGAGCCGCGCCGGGCAAGGGTGATTCCGCGAGCCTTCCCGCTTCGCTCTCGGGTTGAGCAACGCTCGGCGCGACGGATGTCAGCAAAAGCGCACTCGCGAAAAGGGTGACGATGCGAAGCATCCCTCGACAATAACGAAACCGTCTGCAGGTTCCAGGCTGCATTAATATCGCGTAACGCGGTTGCGTGCGTCGGGCAGGCTTCCCAAGTCATCGAAATGAAGCAATCAGACATCTTCAGAGAAAACGCCGACAATTGTCTTCACCTTGCGGAGCGCGCCGAAAGTGATCCGGCATTCCGCCGCTTCACGCGGATGGCTCACGGCTGGCACGCGCTTGCCCACGAGCAGGATTGGCTGGACGGTGAGGTCGCGCCGGTGACCGCCCGCAAGGCCGAGCCGCTCGGCGATTAACCTGCGAAAGGAGACCCGCGATGACCCCACGTACCGTGCTCATAGCGCTCCTGACCGCCTTCAGCTTGGCCTCGGCGGTCGCCGCATTCACGACGATCCGCCAGGTTCATACCGAAGCGTATTCGCTTCCGCAGCCGGTCACCCATATCTGATCTGATAAGGTCGCCGTGTCAGGGTTGGCCGGATCCGCCGGATGCGCCGTAGACCTGACCATTCGCATAGCTCGCGTCGGCTGCGGCGAGCTGAACGTAGATCGAGGCCAGCTCGGCCGGCTGGCCCGGGCGCCCGAGCGGCGTGTGGCCGCCGAACTTCTCCAGCTTCTCCATCGTTGCTCCGCCCGAGACCTGCAGCGGCGTCCAAATCGGCCCGGGGGCGACGGCATTGACGCGAATCCCCTTCGGTCCAAGCTGCTTGGCCAGTGATTTTACGTAGTTCATGGTCGCAGCCTTGGTCTGGGCGTAGTCATAGAGATCTGGCGACGGGTCATAGGCCTGCTCGGACGAGGTGCCGATGATCGCAGAGCCTGGCTTCAGGTGAGGGAGAGCGGCCTTGATGATCCAGAAGGGTGCATAGATATTCGTCTTCATCGTCGCGTCGAAATCCTCCGACGAGACGTCGAGGATCGACTGACGTGCCTGCTGCCGCGCGGCGTTGCTGACGATGATGTCCAGCCCGCCGAGCGCTTCGACAGCCTGCTGCACCAGCTGCTGGCAGAACCGTTCGTCGCGCAGATCACCAGGGAGCGCGATTGCCTTTCGTCCCTCTGCCGTGATGAGCCCGACCACCTCCTGCGCATCGGCCTCCTCGGTCGGATAATAGTTGATGGCGACATCGGCCCCTTCGCGCGCATAGGCGATCGCCGCCGCCCGGCCCATCCCCGAGTCGCCGCCGGTGATCAGGGCCTTGCGGCCGGCAAGGCGCTCGGAGCCCTTGTAGCTGGTCTCGCCGTGATCAGGTCGCGGCGACATCTTGCTGGCAAGACCCGGCCAGGGCTGCGACTGCCGTTCAAATGGCGGCCTGGGATAGTTGTTCGTCGGATCGATAAGCCCTTGAGGGGCCCCGGAGTCACCCGCCATCCTGCCTCGTTCTGTCGCTGCAGCTGAGGTCAAAGAAGCAGCTGCGAGCGTTGCCGTGCACCCAACCATCCGGCGTCGGGATATCGAAGATCTGTGCTCATCGGCCATGCGCTTGCTCCTCATGATGGTGCTCACCAACCAGTTCTGCCGACGAACGTTTCGACCCGGTATTGGAAATTTGGCATGCGTAATCGTGGATGAGGTGAGGCCAATTGGCGCGATGCGGATCGACCGGGGAACGAATGCCGGCTGGCCGCGTCGTGTCAGATCACGGCTGGACACACATCGGGCGAGGACACGAAGCTGAACATGGGCAATGAGATGCCATTCTATCAATTTGATTTGACAAACAACGAGTCGGTCGCGGCAGAACGCGACGTCGAACTGCCGGGCGACGTCGAGGCGATGGATTCGGCGGACGTCATCGCGCGTCAACTGATCGCCGTTTATCCCGAACTCCGCAGCCAGAATTACGCGCGGCTGGTTACCAACGAGGAGGGAGACGAGATCTGTCGTGTCCCGCTCGCCTTGCTTCACTAAGCGAACCAAAAGGAGACACGCAGATGACCCGAGATAGCCAGGGGATTGTGAGAACCGAACGCGGCGAGGAGCAACCGGCCGACAAGGAGCGGGCTCAGGCAGCTCACCAGACAACATCGCCCCAATCTCCCTCCCATGAGGCGACGCGTCATCCAGAGCGCAAGGACGATACGACAGCTTGACGTAAAGAGCTGCTTGAAAAGGGCCGGAACATCGCCCCGCAGGGGGCACGTTGCAGGTCTTCGAAGTTCTGAAGAACGGAGGTTAAGGATGACGCTCGACACGTCCATGTTGGACCAGCGCGAATATGGCAATCTGATCGGGAGTGATAAGGTCGAAGGCACCGCCGTCTATGGCGCTGACGACAGCAAGATTGGCACGATCGAACGCGTGATGATCGACAAGCTGAGCGGCCGGGTGTCGTATGTTGTGTTGGCTTTTGGCGGCTTTCTCGGCTTGGGCAACGACCATTATCCGCTACCCTGGCAATCGCTGAAGTATGACACCCGTCTTGGCGGCTATGTGACGGGCGTGACCGAGGAGCAGCTTCGTGGTGCGCCGAAATATTCCGACGAGCGCGAATGGGACTGGGGCGACCTCGCGACAGGTCGCAAGGTGGACGATTATTACGGGATCAAACTCGCTTAGGTGATGTGCGCGGCGTCATCGCCCGGGAACGAAGCGTCGGGCAGTTCGCTACGCTGCGCATGCGCCGCGGCATCTGCAAACCGCACCAGCGGTTCGACAGGAGTCGGCCGATGGACGACGCTGCGCCATCTGCGCTGGCGCTGCTCGGCCTGCTCACGGTCCCGGTGGTGCTGGGTCCGAAGTCGATCCAGCTCCGTGCACCCCAGCGCGGACATGAGGTGCCCCGGGAAACGTCCGAGACAGCCGGCCTCAGGCGGCCGGCGACGATTGTAGACCGCTCTCGGGCGCCGCGCCCACGAGGCTCCGCTTGCTCGACAGCCAGACCGGAATCTCGCGATAGCAGGTGCCCTTCTCGTTCATCTCGGCGACTGTCCAGCGGCTCGGGTGCCGCTCCTTGCCGACGAAGACCCAATCATCCGCCGATGGCGGCGGCTCATTAGGCCGGGTTCGCAGCCAGGCCGAACGGGCTCCCTTGGGCAGGCGGTCCTGCTTCATCTGATAGAGATCATAGACTGGCGAACGCATGACGCTACTCGTCCTCAAGCAACCGACTCACCTGCTGAGCGTGTCGAGCGGTCGCGGCGAAATTGTGGGAGCGTTGCGACCACCTTGTGCATAACTCGCATGGTAAAAAAACGCGCACGCGCTGGTGGGCTGGTCCACGCCGCCACCGTACCACGCATCATGGCAGATCGATTTGAAAGAAAGACGACGCGCGGGGTGGTTGAACAGCCCCGCGAGCCGAATTCTGCAAATTAAGATGGTATCGCGCAATGGATGACCCGCCGGGATCCCCAGCGGGGGAGCTTGCATCAGAAGAAAGCGTAGCTGAGATCGAGTCCGTAGGTAGCGTGAAGAATGAAGCCAAATGCAGTGGCGCCGCATAGCATCAGGATGGTCCGCAGCTTCTCGGAGTCGATGCGGGTCTCTTCGAGATGGGTCGGGAGAGCCTTGGTCAGTGTTGTCATTGTGGACCTCTGTACGCGAAACGAAGACTGAGATTGAGGCACGAAAAGAATATACGGAGATGATTAGAAGCCCTTTCGGGGCGAGTTCATGTTGAACCCCAGAAGAGCTCTAATTGTGAAAGTGGAACCCAGCATCGTGCAGAATTTGGGGCAAAGTTGCGGAAAGTAAATGATCCGCAAACTAAATCTCAGGTTGCTATTAGTTGCGCAAAGTATTGTTGCACGTCTCGGCTGTCTAATAACGGCGACAGGTTGTCGAGCGGTGAGGCTGCACCCTTTTAGGCTGAATTCCGATGGAAAAGCTGCTGGACGAGTCAACGCCTGCTTCAATCTGGCCGTTGTGACAACTGCTCGAAAGGTGTCGAGGCGCCCGGTTGCAAAAGCAACTCGAAGTATAGGCCCAGCGCGTCCCGGCGTCGGCCAATTTGCGGCGAAGCGTGGGCGAGTGTGGCGATCTCGCCACGGGTTTGCAGAGGTTGATGGCCTGAGCGGTATTATATGAAGGATGGTGGCGGAAGCCTCCCGCCGAGTGCAGTGAGACCGAACTTTGGACCACCCATAACTAGAGTT
>NZ_JABFDP010000044.1:0-50402 GCF_013179005.1 Bradyrhizobium denitrificans
GCGGGCCTCGCCCGCGGCTATTGGCAGCGTGCGTCGCTGAGCGCGGAGCGCTTCGTCCCCGATCCGTTCGGCGCAGATGGTGCACGGCTGTACCGGACCGGGGACCTGGCGCGCTGGCGCGCCGATGGCGTGCTCGATCATGTCGGCCGCGCCGATCATCAGGTCAAGATCCGCGGCCATCGCATCGAGCTTGGCGAGATCGAGGCGCGGCTGCGCGAGCAGCCCGGGGTGCGCGACAGTGTCGTGGTGGCGCGGGAGCTGGGCGGAAGCCGGCAGTTGGTCGGCTATGTCAGCGGCGAGGATGCACTCGATGGCGCGAGCTTGCGCGCAGCGCTGGTCCCGGTGCTGCCGGACTACATGGTGCCGTCGCGTGTGATGGTGCTGCCGCAGCTGCCGCTGACGCCGAACGGCAAGATCGACCGCAAGGCGCTGCCGCAGCCCGATGCACGGCCGAGTGAGCGAGCGCGCGTCGCGCCGCGCAATCCGACCGAGGCGGCGCTCGCCGCGATCTGGGCCGATCTGCTGCATCAGGACGAGGTCGGCGTCACCGAAAATTTCTTCGAGCTCGGCGGCGATTCCATCATCTCGCTGCAGGTGGTCAGCCGTGCGCGTCGCGCTGGCCTTGTCATCGAGCCGAGAGACGTGTTCCGGCACCAGACCATCGAGCTGCTGGCGCATGTCTCTCGCGCGATGCGGGAGGACAAGCGGACGGCGGTCGTGACTCGCGGTGTATTGGCAGGCCTCACCGATGACGAGCTCGCGCGGCTCGGGCTCGACGAGGACCGCATCGAGGACTTCTATCCGTTGTCGCCGATGCAGCAGGGTATGCTGTTCCACAGCCTGCGCGACGCCGGCAGTGGCGTCTATGTCAACCAGATCAGCGTGGAGATCCGTGGGCTCTCTGTCGAGCGCCTCCGCTCGGCGTGGCAGGAGGTGTCTGCGCGACATCCGATGTTGCGGACGGGCTTTCTGTGGCGCGAACTGTCGGGATCTCCGCTGCAGGCCGTCTACCGGCACACGGTGGTGCCGTTCGAAACTGAAGACTGGCGCGGGCAGGCGGTCGACGAGGCCAGGCTGTCGGCGGCCCTGGCCGGTGAGCGGGATGCGGAGTTCGACCTCGCGAGGCCGCCTTTGCAGCGCGTGCGTCTGCTGCAGGTCGAGGATCAGTGTCACCGCCTGATCTGGACCTATCACCATATCCTGATGGACGGCTGGAGCTCGGCGCGTTTCCTCCGCGAAGTCCTGGACACTTATGCCGGACGGCAGCTCGGGCCCGGCCCGTCGCACTATCGTGACTACATTGCCTGGCTCGTGGCCCAGGATGCCACGAAAGCCGAGCGCTTCTGGCGTGGACAGCTGGCTGAATTTGATGAGCCGACGCAACTGGCTGACGCGTTCGGTGGCCGCCGGCACCAAGTGCACGGGCACCTTCGCTGCTCCACGCGGCTCGATGAGAGCGCGACCACGGCCCTGAAGGCGTTTGCCCGCCGCGAGCGCGTCACGCTGAACACGCTGATCCAGGGCGTCTGGGCGCTGCTGCTGCAGCGCTATACCGGTCAGCAGACCGTCACCTTCGGCGTCACGGTCGCTGGCCGGCCTGCCGATCTCGACGGCGTCGAGCAGATGATCGGCCTCTTCATCAATACGCTGCCGATGATCGAGACCCCGCCGCCGGCCTCCGCCATCGGCGACTGGCTGCGCGCGATGCAGAGCCGCAGCGCCGCGATCCGCAACCATGAGCAGACGCCGCTCTACGACATCCAGAGCTGGGCAGGCCGCGCCGGCGAGCCGATGTTCGACAGCATCATCGTATTCGAGAACTATCCGGTTGACCGTGGCCTGGTCGGAGATGGCTCGCTTCGCTTTGCGGGCCTGCGCAATGTCGATGTGACCAACTATCCGATGGACCTGTCCGTCATGGTCGACGACACGCTCCAGGTCGAGTTCACGTACATGCCCAGCCATTTCACGTCTGAGCAGGCGGAACGGATCCGGGCGCAGTTCGAGCATCTGCTCGCCGCGCTGACGCACGACTCCGCGGTGCTGCTTGGCGCGCTGGATCAGGCCACCAGCCAGGATCTGGCTTACGCGCGCGCCAGCAACGCCCATGCCGTGCCCGCTGCATCGGCTCCGCTCGTGCATGAGGCGATCAGCAGACACGCGCTGATTGATCCTGAGCGTACGGCGCTGACGATCGCCGGCGACAGCCTGTCCTACGGCGCGCTCGAGCGCCGCGCCAATCGCCTGGCGCATCATCTGATCGCGCTCGGCCTCGCGCCGGACCAGCGCGTCGCCGTCGTGGTCGAGCGCACGGAGGCGACGATGCTGGCGCTGCTGGCCGTGCTGAAGGCGGGCGGCGCCTATGTGCCGCTCGATCCGGAGCTGCCGCCCGAGCGGATCGCCTATGTGCTGCGCGACAGTGGGGCTTTGTTCTTGCTGTCCGGAGCGCGCGACGTGGCCGCGCCGAACGACGTGTCGCGCGTCGACCTTGGCGGCTTCGATTTCGAGTCGGGACCGGATCATTCGCCGCAGCCGCGCCTGCATCCGGAGAACGTTGCTTACGTGATCTACACGTCCGGCTCGACCGGACGGCCGAAGGGTGTCGCGGTCGCGCACGGACCCCTGGCCATGCATTGCCGCGCGACCGCTGCGCTCTACCAGATCGACGACCGATCCTGCGAGCTGCACTTCCTGTCGCTCGCCTTCGACGGCGCGCATGAGCGGTGGCTCACGGTGCTGTCGCACGGGGCGCGGCTCGTCATGCGCGATGCGGAGCTGTGGACGCCGGAACAGACGGTCGAGACGGCGCGTGCGCATGGCGTCACGCATCTCGGTCTGCCGCCGGCCTATCTGCAGCAGGTCGCCGATTGGGTCGAGCAGAGCGGCAATCCGCCGCCGGTGCGGCTGTATTCGTTCGGCGGCGAGGCGATGCCGAAGGCGGGCTTCGACAAGGTGAAGCGGACGCTGAAGCCGCAAATCCTGATCAACGGCTACGGACCCACGGAAACGGTCGTGACGCCGCTGGTGTGGAAGGTCGATGGCAGCGCCGATTGCGACAAGGCCTATGCGCCGATCGGCGTTCCCGTCGGCAGCCGCACGGCCTACATTCTCGACGGCCAGCTCAACTTGATTCCAGCCGGCGCAGCAGGAGAGCTTTATATCGGCGGCGCCGGCCTCGCGCGCGGCTATCATGCCAAGCCTGGCCTGACGGCTGAGCGCTTCCTTCCGGATCCATTCTCGTCCGCTCCTGGCGCACGCCTGTATCGCACAGGTGATCTGGCGCGCTGGGACGCCGACGGGGTGATCGAATATCTCGGGCGCGGCGATGACCAGGTCAAGGTCAGCGGCTTCCGTATCGAGCTGGGCGAGATCCAGTCGGCTCTGTCGTCGGAGCAGGCGGTCGCGCAGGCCGCCGTGCTCGCCATGCCCGGCGTCGCAGGCAACCAGCTCATCGCCTATGTGGCGCCGAGGGATGCGCGCAACGCCGTTGGGGCGTCGGCCGAACGACTATCGGCCAGCCTCGTGGCATCGTTGCGCCGGAGCCTGCCCGCCTACATGTTGCCGGCGCGAATCATCGTGCTCGATCATCTGCCGACGCTGTCGAGCGGCAAGGTCGATCGCAAGGCGTTGCCGGCGCCTGATGCCGCGGCGGCCCGCACGTTCATCGCGCCCGAAAGCCCGGCCGAGATCGCCATGGCCCGGCTGTGGGCCGATGTTCTTGGAGTGCCGCAGGTCGGCGTCACCGACAATTTCTTCGAACTCGGCGGAAATTCGATCCTGAGCCTGAAGGTGATCGCACGGCTTCGTCGCGAGCCGATCCTCGGCGGCGATATCAAGCTGCGCGATCTCCTGCAGAAGCCGACGATCCGTGCCTTGCTCGGCGCGCCCGCGAGCCCGCCCGAGCGGCCGTCGGCTCTGCTGCCGTTGAATGCGTCGGTGTCGGGCATAGCGCCCGTCTTCTGCGTCCATGGCGGCTTCGGCACCGTCTTCGACTATGCGCCGTTGGCGCGCCGCGTGGAGGGGCGTCGCCAACTGATCGGGGTGCAATGTCGCACCTTGATCAATCCATCCTTCGCCGACCCGTCGCTGACGGCCATGGCCGCCGGCTACGCCGACGAGATCATGGAGGCCCAGGACAGCGGTCCTTATCATCTGATCGGCTGGTCGCTTGGCGGACTGATCGCATGTCTGGTCGCCGCTGAACTTGAGCGCCGCGGCAAGGAGGTCGCGAGTCTCGGGTTGATCGATAGCTTCGTTCCCGATCCGCAACGTCGCGCGGAGCGACGCGCCGAAAAGTACTGGACCGACGAACTGCTCGGGCTGCTGTCCGTGGCGGCACCCGGTGCGCAAATCGCAACGATCAGGTCGCAGGCCGCGGCGCTCCGTGATGCCGGTGCGCCTGAAACGGACGAGGCGATCAGGCACCTGATCGCGAGCGCGATCGCAACGACGCACCGGCAAGCGCGCGACCGCTTGCTCGGCGTGGATGACATCGTCGCTGCGTTCAGGGTGGGGCGGCATCTGAAGCGACTCGCCTATGAGGCTGACTGGCCTGCGGCTCTGTTCGCCGAACCGGCCTGCTGGTGGACATCCGGGCGGCTGGAGCAGCGCGACGTGCTGGGGGCGCGGCTGACGGCAGCGGTGGATCTGGGCGTGCTCGGTGATGACCACTTCGCGATCCTGGCCAACGACGCCTTCCTTTCGTCCATCTGGTCATGGCTCGAGCCGGTCGGCGCAGCGCAGCCGGTGCAGGCGCCGCAGTCCGAACCGGCAGAATGAGGTGATCATGAGCCTTCATCCCGACATTGCAGCGCTGCTCGACATGATCCAGCTCGGAACAGAATCCGGCGCGCGCATTCCGTTTCCGCAGCTCACACCGGCGCAGGCGCGCGCCGATTTCGACGCGTCGTCGCCGTTGCTGGACGTCGATCCGCCGCCACTCGTGCATGAGAGACAGCTGATGCTTCCGGCGCGCGACGGAACGGCGATCGCCGCCCGGCTCTATGCGGACCGCACGCCCGATTGCGCCGAGCCGCTGCCGGTGCTGCTCTACATGCATGGCGGCGGCTTCGTCGTCGGCAGCCTCGATTCGCACCAGCCGCTGTGCCGCGGACTTGCGATCGACAGCGGCGTGGCCGTGTTGTCGATCGACTATCGGCTCGCGCCCGAGCATCGGTTTCCGACCGCGTTCGAGGATTGCGTCGATGCGCTCGCCTGGCTTGGACGCGAGGGGCCTGCCGCCGGCCTGGACGCGCGGCGCGTCGCCGTCGGCGGCGACAGCGCCGGCGGCACGCTGGCGGCGGCGCTGGCCATCGCGGCGCGCGACGATCGCGCCTTGCCGCAACCTTTGTTCCAGGTGCTGGCCTATCCCGGCCTCAGCCCGCAGCAGAGCTCGGAATCCTATGCGGCGTTTGGGTCGGGCTTTCTGCTCGAGCGCGAGACCGTGGACTGGTTCTTCAATCACTATCTGCGTCAGGAGGCAGACCGGCACGATTGGCGCTTCGCGCCACTGGCCGCGCCCGACCTCGCCGGCGTCGCGCCTGCGATGCTGCTGCTGCCCGAGTTCGATCCCCTGATCGCCGAGGGAAGGGATTATGCCGCGCGGCTGCGCGCGGCCGGCGTCGCCGTCGATCTGAAGATCTATCCCGGCATGATCCACGAATTCCTGCGCATGGGCAACGTCGTGCCGGACGCGCTACAGGCGCGCGCCGAAATCGGCGCCAGGCTCGCCGAAGTCTTTGCTCGGCAAACCGGAGTTGGCCGCTGATGACGACCTCATCCAATCCGGGGATGGTGCATGCCGGCAGCCTGCTGCGGCCGTACTGGAAGCTGGTTCTCTGCGGCCTCGTGCTCGGCCTCATCGGCGGCGCCAGCGTCGCCAGCCTGCTCGCGGTGGTGAACAGCGGGCTCTATGCCGGCTCCGGCGATGTCGGTAGCCTGGTCGCATCGTTTGCCGGCCTCTGCGTCCTGATCGTGATCGGATCGGTCGGCTCGGACATCAGCGCCAATGTTGTCGGCCAGCGCATCATCGCCTCGCTGCGCAAGTCGCTGGCCGCCAAGATCCTGATGGCGCCAATCGATCAGCTGGAGTCCTATCGCGCTCACCGGCTGATTCCCGTCCTGACCAAGGACGTCGATGCGATCAGCGATTTCGCCTTCTATTTCCCGGCCTTCCTGGTCTCCGGCGTCATCGTCGCCGGCTGCCTTGTCTATCTCGCTGTGCTGTCGTGGCCATTGTTCCTGATCGTGGCAGCGTTGATCGCGCTCGGATCGTTTGCGCACTTCCGCGCGCGCCAGCGCGGCCTGTCCGGGTTCAATCTCGCCCGCCGGTACGAGGACGATCTGCAGAAGCATTACCGGACGATCGCCGAGGGCGCCAAGGAGCTGCGTCTGCACCGCCCACGCCGGCATCACGTGCATGTCGATCTGATCCAGCGCACCATCGAGCGGATCAGCGACGTGCAGATCAGCGCCATCAATCTGCTGGTCACCACACGCGCGCTCGGCACCGTGATGCTGTTCCTGGTGATCGGGGCTGCGCTCGTGCTGCGGCCGCTGCTGTGGCCGGACAGTCCGTCGTCCGTATCCAGTGGATTCGTCCTCGTGCTGCTGTTCATGCGCGGACCGATCGATCAGCTCATCGGCATGCTGCCGTCGCTCGGGCGCGCGCAGGTCGCGATGCGGCGTATTGCCGAATTGTCCGAGCGTTTCGCAACCGCCGAGCAGGATCTGCTCGACGAGCCGGCGCAGTCCGCCGGCGAACGGGTCGGCTCGATCGAGCTGCGCGGCGTCTCCTACGCATTCCAGGCGGCTGCCGGAGACAATCCGTTCGTGCTCGGTCCGATCGATCTGCGCATCACCTGCGGCGAGATCATCTTCATCGTCGGCGAGAACGGCAGTGGCAAGACGACGCTGATCAAGCTGCTGCTGGGGCTCTATGTCCCCCATGAGGGAATGGTGCTGCGTGACGGCGTGCCCGTCGTCAGCGATACGCGGGACGACTATCGTCAGCTCTTCACCACTGTGTTCTCCGACTACTATCTGTTCGATACGCTGCTGCAACCCGGCAGCCAGGCGCCGGAAATCGCGCAGCGCTATCTCGATCGGCTGGAGCTCGCCCACAAGGTCTCGGTCGAGAACGGCGCGTTCTCGACGACGGATCTCTCGACCGGCCAGCGCAAGCGCCTCGCGCTGATCAATGCCTGGATCGAGGGCCGCCCGGTGCTGGTGTTCGACGAATGGGCCGCAGACCAGGATCCGGCGTTCCGTCACGTCTTCTATACCGAGCTGCTTGCCGACCTGAAGCGGCTCGGCAAGACGATCATCGTGATCTCGCATGACGACCGCTACTTCCACTGCGCGGACCGCATCGTTCGGCTCCGCGATGGACGGGTCGACGAGGCCGCGGCGTTCGTCAACGTCGCGATTGCAGGACGGGGTGGCGTCACGCCAGCCGTCGAGGGCGTGAGCGAGCCGCTTTGTAACTAATCTAGATCGAGAGCGGGCCATGCCTGCTTGTCTTCGGCGCGACGACAAATTTACATCTTGAACGGGAGCGGCTGGTGGCGAAGCACGTGCAGGTCAAAAGCGGTGAGGGGCGTATGAGCGCGAGCTTCGATGCAGGGAGTGGGGCCTTCCGGGCCGGAACGGATGTCGCGATGTCGGTCGTCCGCGATGATGAAAGTGTTCGCGTGATCGCCGGCGGCGAGTTGTTGCTGTCGTTCCGGTTCGACGGAGATCGGGGCACGGTTGCCATGTCCGGCGATGTGGGAGATCCCCGGCGCTTGGTGAGCGGGCTCTCCGCCGCCGCCGAGGCGCTGTTTGGCTGGCATCCGTCGCTCGACAGACTCGTCCTCGATCTGCGCGGGCGGCCGGCGGCCGCATCGACGTTGGCGCGCGATGGCCTCGCAGTGATCGTCGATGGCGCGCCCGTGCTTCTGCCGGAGATGCTGATGCAGCGGCGCGAGGCCTGGCTGTCGGACGCGGCCCGGCCGGCGTTTCCGCTGTCCTACGTGATGACCGGCGGCAAACGGCATCCGCGGCGGCCACCGAAGCCAGCCGGCCGGGTCTATTCGCGCTTCATTCCGTGGCTGTCGGACGTCGTCAGCTTTCGTGTGGTCGACATCGAACGCGATCTGGCACTGGTTCACCGCTGGCTCAACGATCCACGCGTGGATGCATTCTGGAACGAGGCGGGCGACCTCGACAAGCATCGCCAGTATCTTTCGAAGCTGCTGTCGGATCCGCACATGCTGCCGCTGATCGGCTGCTTCGGCGAGCGTCCCTTCGGCTATTTCGAGCTGTACTGGGCCAAGGAGAACCGCATCGCGCCGTTCTACGACGCCGACGACCACGATCGCGGCTGGCATGTGATCGTCGGTGAGGACGAGTTTCGCGGCCGCGACTTCATCACTGCGTGGTTGCCCTCGCTGATGCACTACATGTTCCTCGACGATCACCGCACCATGCGCATTGTCGGCGAGCCCGCGGCAGCTCACCTCCAGCAGCTGCGCAATCTCGACCGCGCCGGCTTTGCCCGGATCAAGAACTTCGACTTCCCGCACAAGCGAGCAACCCTGGTCATGTTGCTACGTGAACGGTTCTTTGCCGACCGGCTGTGGCAGCCGGCAGCGAAGGACACGCCCCTCGAGACCCAACGCTGACGGAGCATCACCCATGTCGCATCAACTCGCCCCGGACTATGATGTCGTCGGCGTCGGCTTCGGGCCGTCCAACCTGTCATTGGCGATCGCGCTCGAGGATTGTGCCCGACAACGACGGCTGGATTGCCGCGCGCTGTTCGTCGAGCGGCAGCCGAGCTTCAAATGGCATGGCGGCATGCTGCTTCCCGGCAGCAACATGCAGATCTCTTTCCTCAAGGATCTGGTGTCGCTGCGCGATCCGACGAGCCCGTTCACCTTCATCAACTACTTGCACAAATCGGGCCGGTTGCTCGACTTCACCAATTGCAGGACGTTCTATCCCAGCAGGATCGAGTTCAACGACTATCTGCGCTGGGTTGCCGGCCAGTTCGACGCGATGGTCGAATATGGCGAGACGGTCGTTGCGGTCGAGCCGGTGAGCGCCGGCCAGTCCGTCGTCGCGCTCCGCGTAGTCACGCGGACCGGGGACGGGGCCGAGCAATCGCGCATCGCGCGCAACCTCGTGGTCGCGGTCGGCGGCGTGCCGCACGTTCCGGCCGTGTTTCAGTCGGTCGCCGGTGACCGAAGGGTCGTGCATACCAGCGGCTACCTCGATTCATCCGCGATCGCCGAGCTGAGCGGCCGGGCGCCGCGCGTGGCGGTGATCGGCGGCGGCCAGAGCGCGGCCGAGGTCACGCTCGACCTTAGCGAGCGGAATCCGAACGTCCGGATCGATCTCGTGTTCCGCGGGCACGCGCTCAAACCGTCCGACAGCAGCCCGTTCGTGAACGAGATCTTCAATCCCGACTACATCGATCATTTCCATTCGCGCGACGAGAGCCAGCGCGCCGCGATCATTCGCAGCTTCCGCAATACGAACTATGCCGTCGTCGACCCGGACCTGCTCGATCAGCTCTATCGCATGACCTATCAGCAGCGCGTCTGCGGCTCACGGCGGCTCGCACTCCACCCCCGTAGCGAGATCGTCGGCGCGCAGGCCGTCCGCGACGGAATTGCGCTCGAGCTTCTAAACAAGGACGAGGGCATCCGTCATCACGCGACCTATGACGCGATCGTGCTTGCCACCGGCTACGAGCGATCGCCGATCCCGGCCTTTCTCGATCCGATTAGCCGCTACATCGAGACCAGCGCGCTGGAGCGCGACTATCGTCTCCAGACCAGCCCCGGCTTTCGCCCGCAGGTCTATCTGCAGGGCTGCTCGGAAATCTCGCACGGTCTGAGCGACACGCTGTTGTCGGTGCTGCCGATGCGCGCCCACGAAATCACGGCGGCACTGATGTCGAGCACGGGGACGCAACGCGGGGTAGAACAGGAGCCGCATTTGGCCGAGCGTGTCTACTCCTAAGGCAGGTGGTGACCTGGTTCCGGGCCGGCGCGGAGCCCAGGCGATGGCCGTGAGGGAAATCGAGCGTCACGGCCGATGAGCATCGGTGATCGCTGTGAGTGCGCATGTTGCCGGCTGGCATCCTGAGCGGCAAGCAGGCACGGCGGAGGGCAGGACTGTCAAATGGCTGAGCCGCATTTGCCTGAGCGGGTCGTGAATATGTTGGTATCGAGTGACCATGCGCGGCTGGTCGGCCGGACGCTGACCGAGCAGCGCGATTACATCGTCGATATCGCGACATTGCATACGCGCGATGAGCTGCTGCGGCGTTTCGGGGGCAATCGCGTCCTGCTGAGGCAGGTCGAGAAATGGCTCGGCTTTCACGGCCGCCGCCTTCGGCGGCCGGCCGAGAGCATCGACATCGTCATGTGCGGATTGGAGTTTCGCAAGCGGCGCATTCGGCGGTCACGGCCGGTGGCCCGGCGGCGCCCGCTGGATCCGAAGGTCGCTCCTCAGGAGCGAGGCTGACGATCCGGTTCGGGTCTGCCGAGGGCCCTCGGCGAGTGGGATGACGGCCGGGTTCTGGCTTCAGCCATGGCGCACGCAAGCCGCGAAGCGCCGGTTCGCCTTGCCCAGGACTGCCGCAACGGGACGGCCATAGGCAGGGCGCAGGGAGCGCGGCTGACCGGGATTTACAACAGCTCTGGTCGAAGGTCGCCTGCCAGCGCGGCGGGATAGCGAAGGGGACGCAACCAGGATGCGCGCGGCACTGTAGCGTCTGCCGGACGCGCGCGAACGACGTCCATAACCGCTGCCGAGACGCCGACAAAGGCGGCCTCGATGTCGTGTCCGTGCAGCGTCGGCGGGCAAATGCCAAATCCAAAATGGTGCCCCTGGCCGGCTTCAAACAAAACAGCTAAGCGTTTGAGTTAACATCATTTTGCTCTGGGCGTTTGTAGACGATACCAGCAACAGCGCCAGCGTAAAATCCGTGTATTTGGGTTCGAATCCGATCTCGCTGCCCTCCGGCGTCGGCCCGGGTTATTCATTCAAATTTCCGTCATAAATCGCAAGGGCGGTGGCGGCACACAGGCGCCGAAAGGCTCCCCAGCTGGATTGGTCCATGACGGCAGATGCCGGGCCAAGCGTCTGGGGTCGCTCCTGAAGACGATCAGCCAGAGCCCGCTGACCATGTAGACCTTCAGCCGCTACGACGATGAGGACCCTTGGGGACAGAGGCCTTGGGTCAGAGCTGACGCTTGCGGGAGGCATAGGACTAGTACCTCGACACAGAGGTTTTGACTCTTTGCTTTTTCGTCGCTCCAGCTGGGACTTTGGGATAGGCGCGGCCTAGTTTGGCGCGCGCCTGTTCGGGCGTGAACATCCATTTGATTTGTGCTCGCTCAGCGTTCCGACGTTTCTCACATGCGGCGGTCTCTTTGACGAGGCGGGCGTAACTGTCGATGCGCCGGTCGAGGCACTGGCGGACGAGGTCGCCGATCTCGATCTCGACCATGTTGAGCCAGCTGGCATGCTTCGGGGTGTGATGGAACTCCAGACTACGCAGTAGCCGACGCTCCTGGTCGGCCGGGAACGCCTGGTAGAGCGCGCCGGCCGTATGGGTGGACAGATTGTCGAGCACCACGCGAATGCGATCGGCCTTGGGATAGTGCACGTCGTCGAGTTCGCGCATGCACTGGGCGAAGCCGATGGCGGCGCGGTGCTCGGTGACCTTCACCTTGCGCCAGGGACGGTTCACGTCGATGAACACGAACAGATTGGCCGTGCCATTGCGCCGATACTCGTAATCGTAGCGCTCGATCTGTCCAGGCTTTGCCGGGATCGGCGGCCGGGTCTCGCCTATGAGCTGGACCGGGCTCTCTTCAAAGCAGATCACGGGCTGACGCATCTGATGGCTCGGCGTACAGATCAAGCACATCCTCGATGCGCGCGACATACTCCGCATCGATCTTCGGCACGCACCACATGCGCCTGCGCCATGGTTTGAGATCGTTCTCGGCCAGGCGCCGCCGCAGGGTATCGCGCGACAGGCTCTCGTGCGACGTCAACCTGACCATCTCGTCGGCCAGAAGCTCCAGCGTCCAACGCGCTCGACCCGCAGGCGGGCTCGAGGCAGGCGGTAGCCACCAGCAGGGCCTCCTGCTTGTCGGTGAGCTTGCGCTCCGCACCGGCCCGTGGCTCCTCACTCAGGGCGGCAACCAGATTGCCTTCGACGAAACGCCTACGGGTCCGATACACCGTCGAATGGCCGACGCCGACGTGGTGGCAATGTCGTCGTCGCTCATCCCAGCATCGGCTGCCAGGAGGATCTGCGCCCGCTTGAGCTTGCGTAGCTCTTGGCTACCTCCGGCTAGTAAAAGCCCCAGTTCCGCCCGCTCGGCGCAGCTCAGATCGACGTGATAGCGTATGTTCATCCCGGCCTCCGTCCTGGAGGCCGAGCTGAATCGGCCGATCAATCAAATGTACGGCAAAGCAGCGCCCGGCTTCACTCCCAAGCAGGGCCGGTATCTGACGTTCATCGACGCCTACACCCGCCTTAACCGGCGGCCGCCCGCCGAACGCGACATCCAGCACCATTTCGGCGTCACGCCGCCGACAGTGCACCAGATGATACTCACGCTCGAGCGCGCCGAATTCATTAGCACGGGGCGCCTCACGCAGCATCCAAGTCCTCGTCGCACCCGAACACCTGCCGATTCTGCAGGACTCCGATCAATCGGTCAAAACCTCTGTGTCAGGTACTAGTGTCCAGATTCACAAGTTCGCAATCGTGGATTCGCAATAGGTTCGTGTCGCTATGCCAGAGATGGTGGCTGCAGAGCGACGGAGGATCTGCTGTCGGCCCGGCCGCTTGTTCTCCTAATATTGAGCGATGACGAGCGAGCTGAACTAAAGTCGCTAACAATGCGCCGGAAGACCGCGCAGGGGCTGTCTCTGGAGCCCGGATCGTGTTGACCTGCGCGGAAGGCAGTCAAAACACGGAAGTAGCAGTCAAGTTAGGCCTGGAACGGGAAGCGGTGGGCACGTGGCGACGGTGTTTTGTGGAGCAGCGCATGGCTGGTCTGCACGACGAGCCGCGTTCTGGGGCGCCGCGCAGCGTTGACGATACTCGGGTCGAAGCCGTGATCGTGAAGACGCTGGAAAGCTGCCCCGAGAACGCTACTCATTGGAATTCCCGCGGCATGGAAGGCCAGCGGTCTGTCGGTGTCGACAGTACAGCGTATCTGGCGGGCTTCGGGCTCCAGCCGCACCGAATGGAAACGTTCAAGCTCTCGACCGACCCTAACTTCGTTGCCAAGGTACGCGACATTGTCGGCCTTTACGTCTCGCCGCCAGAGCACGCCATCGTTCCGTGTGTGGACAAGAAATCCCAAATCCAGGCGCTGGACCGCAGTGAACGGACGCTGCGATGCGTCCCGGCCAGCCGGCACGTAAGAGCCGTGACTACAAGAGGCACGGCACCAAATTCCTGTTCGCCGCCCTCGACATCGCGACAGGACGGATTATTAGCAAATGCTACGGACGGCACCGTGCTACTGAGTTCTGCAGGTTCCTCGACGAGATCGAAGCTGCCGTGCCGCGCGAACTCGACGTCTATCTCGTCATGGATAACTACGCCACCCATAAGCCTCCGATTATCCGGAAATGGCTCGCCGAAGACCGCGTTGGCATGTGTACCTGACTCCGACCAGTTCGTCATGGCTCAACCAGGTCGAGCGCTTCCTCGCTATCCTCACCGAAAAGAAAATCAGGCGCGGAGTCTATCGCAGCGTCGGATCATGTCCCATAGAGTGGTGTAGCTGGCATTGTGGGTCACCGGGCAATTCCGGTGCGGGTCGAGCTGGTTAGCCTGCCACGGCGGGCAGGCCTGTAACGGGACCATCGCTCAAAGGCCCGATGGTTTCCAGCGTCATGTAGCGGGCGCGCTGGACGGCCCACTCGTCGTTCTGTACTAGCAGAATCGCTCCGACGAGGCGGACGATGGCCTCCTCGTTTGGGAAGATGCCGACGACCTCGGCGCGACGCTTGATCTCGCCATTGACCCTCTCGATTGGATTGGTCGAGTGCAGCTTGGCGCGGTGCTGTGCCGGGAAGCTCATATAGGCGAGCACGTTAGGCTCGGCCTCATCCATGAGGGCAGCGAGCTTGGGCCCCTTGGGACGGAGCTGATCGGCGACCTTGCGCCATTGCGTCTTGGCTGCCTCGGCGTCGTCCTGGGCGAAGGCCGTGGCGATGAAGGTGGAGACCACGCGGCGCCCGCTCTTGCCAGCATGTGCGAGAGCATTGCGCATGAAGTGAACGCGACAACGTTGCCAAGTGGCATTGAGCACCTGGGATACTGTGGCCTTGATGCCCTCGCGAGCGAGGGTGTCAGAAAGAGCGTGTAAGGAGGTTTCTATGAGTTTACCGTTCCGAGGAGACTCACATGACGACGATAACACCTGAGTTACTTGATCAACTTCTTGCTAACCATGAAAAGCCGAAGGACCTGACGGGAGACAACGGGCTGTTCAAGCAGCTCAATAAAGCATTGAGCGAGCGCTCGGCACCGAACTGAGCGAGCACCTCGGCTACGAGAAGGGCGATCCGACAGGTCGCGGGACCGGCAACAGTCGCAACGGTACTAGCAGCAACAGGATCCTGACCGAGGAAGGCGCGATCGAGATTGCCGTCCCCCGAGACCGCGCCGGCAGTTTTGAGCCTCAGCTCATCGCCAAGGGACAGACGCGGTTCGATGGCTTCGACGACAATATCCTGAGCCTGTATGCCCGCGGCATGACGGTGCGCGAAATCTAGGGCCATTTGGCCGAGCTCTATGGCGCCGAGGTCTCACCGGACCTGATCAGCCGGGTCACCGACGCCGTCCTCGATGAGGTGCGGGAATGGCAGAGCCGGCCGCTGGAAGCCATCTATCCCGTGGTTCTCTTCGACGCACTGCGCGTCAAAATCCGCGATGACGGCCTGGTGAAGAACAAGGCTGTTTGCGTGGCGCTGGCGCTCAACCCGGACGGCGAGAAGGACGTGCTCGGGTTATGGATCGAGCAGACCGAAGGGGCCAAGTTCTGGCTCAAGGTCGTCAACGATCTCAAGGCGCGCGGCGCCAACGACATCCTGATTGCTATGGTCGACGGGCTCAAGGGCTTTCCGGAGGTCATCACGTCGGCATTCCCGCAGAACGTGGTACAGACCTGCATCGTATACCTGATCAGGAGTAGCCTGGCCTTCGTGTCCTGGAAGGATCGCAAGGCGATCCTGTCCGCGATCAAGGCGATCTATCGGGCTGAAAACGCCTATGCAGCGCTCGTCCGCCTCGAGGAGTTCGAAGCCGAGTGGGGCAAGCGCTACCCGGCGATCGGAGCGGCTTGGCGGCGGGCCTGAGACTACGTCGTGCCATTCTTTGCGTTCCCCCCAGGCATCCGCAAGATGATCTACACCACCAATGCGGTCGAGGCGTTGCATCGCTCGTTGCGCAAGATCATCAAGACGCGCGGCAGCTTTCCCAACGACGATGCAGCGTTGAAGCTGCTCTATCTTGCGATCAGGAACCCCGGCTGCGCTGGCGACGCCCGGTCGAATGGACCGCCGCGATGGGCCAGTTCGCAATCCAGTTCGGCGAGCGCTTCGCGGGAACGACGCGATGACGAACGGCATCACGGCAACGATGATGATTGCTCGGCGAGCCCCTTCGCCGTCAAGTCCTGTGCCTGCGGCGCATCGCTTCGCGGCTTCGGGACTTGACCGCTCGGTACCGCCAAGCAAAATTGTCAACCATGCCGTCGACGCCTCAGTCCTGATCCCGCGACATCAACTTCACCCCTCACGGACACCCCTTACACAAAATTCCTGAAATTCCCTCGCGAGCATCCGAGATCACGAGCTTGACGCCACGCAAACCTCGGCGGGCGAGCTTGCGCAGGAACGCGGTCCAGAACGCTTCGGCCTCCGACGGGCCGACGTCCATGCCCAGCGCCTCGCGCCTGCCGTCGCGGTTGACGCCGATTGCGACAATCACCGCGACCGAGACAATGCGCCCGTTCTGGCGCACGCTATGGGGGAACGCGCGGGCGGACGGCTTTGCTCTACCGAGCTCAACCACGCTCGAGGACACGACCCAGCATCGCCGCCCTCAGGGCAGATATCACCTCGCTCATCGACCGGCACGACGCCGATCCCAAACCCTTCCGAGGGACCAAATCAGCCGATGACATCCTTGCTTCCATCGAGCGCTTCAGCCGACACAGTGCCCCAACAGAACTCAACGCGATGCCGCGAACTTCCGGTTCACGACACTAGTTCGCAGACAACTCATCCTTATGGTCGTAGACAGCGATTTATTTAATCTGGGCGATGAGCCAGCCTGTCACGAGGAATGGTGAGCTGCCGGACTGCGCTGTTCATTGATCAACTGCAGTCTTCATTTGTCGTTTGAACCGACTCGTCAGTTTGGTTCGGATCATCGGTAACTGCGGATCGTCGGCGTCGATCTGAAGTCGTTTCCACGGAAATAAAAGCAGGGCGTGGTGCGTTGACGTCTCTTCTCCGAGCACTCTGGGTGTGGGGTGTGAGAAGCGTATCCCCGTTGAAAACAGCAGGCAGATGCCGCCGCGCTGCCGGTGCCGAGCGATGAGCTCGCTAAGCTGGGTCAGTGCCTCTTCATCCAGACCTGCCTCCGGATCGTCTAGCAGGAGATAGGGGGGGGCCTTGTAGAAGGCTCTTGCGATAGCAAGCCGCTTCAGAACGCCCGGAGAAGCAGACCCGGTAACCTGATCGATATTCGTCCCCGCCAGCGGAGCCAGCTCGCTGAGACCAATGTCTGCAAGAGCTGTCTCGACAGCATCCAGGTCAGGCTCAGGATTGAACCGCGCGATATTGTCGGCGAGCGTGCCGTGATAAAATTCGATTCTTTGGGGGACATAGCCAATGCATTCGACGCGCTGGTCGCGGGCGATATCCTCAAGGAAAACGCCACCGAACGAGATGGACCGCCGCCGTGTGGGTAGGCACCCGGCGAGCGTGTTTGCAAAAACAGTCTTGCCAGCTCCAGTTCGTCCTACCACCATCAGCGCCTCGCCCGCTTTGAGCCTGAAGCTAACTCCCTGCAAAATGGTGATCCGGGTACCTGGCGTTTCGATCGTGAGATCGTCGGCCTGCAGCACAGGTCGGCCCATCCCAGGATATCCGACGGGCGACGGCGTGCTTACGCGTCCGGCAGAACGCAACCGAGGCCAAGCGGACCGCGCACCCTTGATGTCACGCCAACTCTTGATCAGCGTATCGACTGGATCGACGATCCGGGGAGCGAGAAACGCTGCGATCATCATCGTGCCGACCGATGCATCGTGTGCCATCATGAGATATGATGCGAGGCCCAGCACGGCGACCACGTAGACGCTCTTGAAGGAACGAGACAGCGCGTTCAGCGCGTCGTCGGGCAACGAGTCGTTCCAGCGAATACGCTGGCTTTCGCAATGGTCGTCGATCAATGTGCGTTGAATGTGGGACCACGGGACGAAGGCACGGCTAAGAAGATCGCCGGGATTGTTGATTGCTGGTTTGGTGCGTTGAAGGGCGGCGTTGCGAAGGCGCGCCAGATTGTACTGTTGCACGATACCGAAGCCTGCGACCAATGCCGTAAACAACGCAGAGAGCACTCCCAGCCAAATATTGATACGCACCAGAACCGCGAAATAGATCAGCACCCAAGGTGTATCGAACAAGCTGACGAATCCGTTTCCGAGCAGAAATGTGCGGATCGTTTCGATGTCGCGCATAGAAACGTTCTCGCTCCTCCGAGGCGCGTCGATCACGACGATGTGAGGAAGTGCTAGCTCACGGTAACGCTGATCCACGTCGATTGCGAGCCGCCGTATGACGCGAAGCCGTATGAAGCGAAGCGTGGCCTGACACAGGTGGATGACGATGATTGTGCCGAACAATTCCAACAACAGATGCAAGCTCTGCGTTTTCCGGCTGACTTCATAGATCGAAGCGATCACTAAAGGAACGCCGAGGTTTAGCAGGCCACGTAAGCAGCTTAGCCCTGCGACGAGCCCGATCGCGAGCTTGAATCGGGGCTGGGATTTGGTGTTGAGTTCCTCTCGCCTGGATTGCCGATTGGACTCAGCTTGTTGCCTGTGCTGCTCGAAGACGGCGCGGAAATACGGCATCGGAACTCAGCGCATGTGGACAGAACCCGAAACGCTCTCAATCGTCCTTTTGGGGCGTGAGATCGAAGATCTTCGCAAGCGCGGCAGTCACATCGCTGCGCGCTATAGCCGCCGCCTCGCGGTCATAGCCGAAAGTTACTCCTCTCGTGACGCACGCGTCCTTCGGCTCGAAGGCCTTTCCAGTATCGCGGTTAACGAAATCGCCGCGAGCCCTTTCCTCAAGGCGGCAGCCGCGCGCCGTTGCGAATTGGCTAAGGAACACTTGATGCTTCAGGTCCGGATTATCGAAGGAGTTGTACGCGTTGGGATATTCCCGGAGGACGATGTCGATATTCGCATTCGACAGTTTGGCAACGTAGTCGCGGCAAACGGATACTGGAAACCAGTCGTCAGAGCTGCCGTGAAATAATCGGACCGATGCCTGACTCGGCTCCGTCTCGTCGACCAGGCTGATGTTGCAGGGCGTGTACAATCCGATGAACAGGGCAATCCGGGCACTGCCCGTAGAAAACGCTTTTCGAAACCTCTCCAGCCGCCCGTAAAGCGCGACGACTCCGCCCGTACCAAATCCCATCAACGCGATCCGGCTTGCGTCGATGCGCGGATGCTTAGCAAGCAGATCAAGGGCACGATATGCATCGGGAATCTGAAAAAGGCGCTGTGTGGGAGGGTCAACTTGACTTTTCCCTGCATTGAAACGCCGCCCGCTGAAGGAGTCGACCGTGAAGGTCGCAATTCCCTGTTTGTTCAGCGCATTGGCCCAGCGCTCGACAGCAAGGTTGCCGCCGTCAGAGCTGGGAATCAGGATTACCGCGGGGAACGCAGGATCCTGCGATCGTGGCAGTCTCAATTCGCCGGCAATCGTCGCTGGCGTGCCGCCGGTCTGTCCCATCAGAACATCATTGTCGGCGCTCGTGGTGGTTGCAAACGGAATCAATAAAACGTGACTGGCGTTTTGGCCGAAGCACGGTGCGCAACATGTCAACCAGACAGAGAGGGCTGCGATACAGAAGCGGTTCAAGGTCACGTTCCACCTTCAGAGAGGGGGCGCCTCAGGACGAGTAGACTCCGTACAATTTAACGCTGTAATCGAGGTGCTTCAACAGAAACAAGTCGCAAGCGCATTCGAGAGTATCGCTTGCTCGTGTTAGTTATGATTTCGCCGAAAAGAGATGATTGGTAGTTGTGCAAGGGAGAGTTGAGCGCCCCCGTGCGACTTGATGTCGCGAAAATGGTTGCACGAGGACTGGGAATTCGTTAAACAGAAACTCAATCTTAGGCTGTCTAGAAAAGCATGCTTGCAGCGTATGGCTCAAAATCTGTCGCCGTCAGACAAGGTCGTCGTCAATCAGAATTCATCTCGCCCAGGTCCGTACAGTTATCCAGCATGCCAAGGCAGCGATCGGTTCGACTATAGTACTCTCGATAGATCTGTTGCCAATTTTTTGACGGGGCATGCACAGCGAATAAGAAAGTATGTGCATGCGACCACGATTCAGGTCGGCAAGGACTTGATCGCGGCGAAGCGATATCTGAGTCACGGCCAGTTCATTCGCTGGATTGAACAAGAGGTCGGAATACCGGCCCGGACGGCGCAGGCCTATATGCGTATCGCGCATTGGGCAACAGGAAAAAGCTCAGTTGTTGCACGTCTTCCGTCGACGCTGCTATTCATCTTGTCTGCCTCCAGCACACCAGTTGAATATGCCGAGGATATTCTTCGACGTCTCGAATCGGGCGAAAAAATCGCACCAGCGACCGTGAAGAAGGAATTGAAGCAGCTGCAAACGAGGGGGCCGTCGACGCAGCTGCTCTGCAGCGACGAGGTCACGAGAGATGCTTCCAACGGCATCGGTGACGTGGAGGTTGTGATCCCGACTAGGGAAGAGGCTCTCAGAGAGGCCGTTCTGATCCTGTTCCAGAAGCTATCGCAAGATGAGTTCATGCGCGTGAAATCGATCATGACGAACCGCACGATGCTCAACGACCCGGAACTGTCCATCAAGCTCGCCGAGGCGTTCACGACGGTCGCATAGTGCGGCGACTTCAGATCGTTCCCGGCTTCGGCCGCCTTGCGGTGTCTAGACCGGAAGCGCCGCCGCCTCTCGCCTCGTGAGGCCTTCCCGGAGCAGATCGGCAACGAGATTGGTATGGGGCCTCTCGCCGCGGCCCTTGACGAAGATGTGCGCGAAGAGATCGAAGGCCAGTCCGTAGATGCCGGTAAACGGCGCCACGGCGCCGAGACTGCGGGCGTATATCGAACGATGCTGGGAGAATGGTGGACGGAGAAGCGAACGGTGCATCGTCCCGAGTGCGCTCGGTAGACCCAGCTTTCGTCGCATCGCTGCCAAGCAGGCAACCGGCCCGAGGGAGGCCGCTGCGGCCTTGAGCGCCACCTTCTGGATGCCAAGGCGACGGTTGACACGATGCTCCAACGGCAGCTGCAATGCTACGCCGGCAAAAATATCATCGAGATACGGAACTCGGCATTCGACGCCGAAGGCCATGTAGTACTTGTCGGCGATCTGAAGATGATTGGAGACGAGCTGGTCGTGCAGATAGATGTCGAACACGATTTCGGCATGTTCGTCATCGGACCGCGCCGCGGCAAGTCGTTTTAGGTCGTGCATGATGTTGGGATGAGGCGTAATTCCGCGTGCCGACAGTCGACTCACCCGATCGAGGCGCTCCTGCGCGTCCTTCGCATGTCCCAGATAGGTCTTGTAGCCGCCGAACAGTTCGTCTGCCCCTTCACCGCTCATCATGACACGATGATGTTTGGCGGCCTCCATGGCCAGGAAATAGTTCGGTATGGCCGAGAAAGTCGAAATCTGTTCCTCGATCCATGCGACGTCGGCGAGCGCCCCAACGTATTCGTCTGGCTCGACGCTCCGCTCGGTGATGGAGACAGGGTAGCTTCGTGCGACGTGGCGCGCGACTTCAAGGTCGTCAGAGAGCGTGCTCTCTGATACACAAATTGCATGTACCGGTGTTGCACCTCTCTTGGCAGCTAGGATTGTGATCGCGCTGGAATCAAGTCCACCGGATAAGGAGACCCCAATTGACGCTTCGCAGGCGAATTGCCGGCTGACGGCAGTATCGAGCGCCGTGAGGAGCTTCGCCGCGTTCGCGTCCAGATCTCGATCGTTGTCCGGAACGAATTGAACGGTTCGGAAACGTCTGGTCGAGCACGCAATTCTCTCCGATCCGCGCTCGACGGTCATGATCGTTCCGGGCGCCAACTCGTGAACGTCCTGAAGGAATGTGGTGCCGGCCGCGGGATAGCCCTGAACCGTATTGTCGACGACGGCCTGCCAGTTCACGCGTGCCGAGAACGCGGTTGACGCCGAGAGAGCCTTGATCTCGGAGGCAAACAGCAGCGAATACGCGCTGGATTGACAAACATAGAGTGGCTTGATCCCGAATCCATCGCGGCACAAATGAACCATGTTGCCATCAAAGAGCGCGATCGCGAACATGCCTTGAAGACGGGTGATCGCCTGCAGCCCTTCCAACGCATAGAGCTGCGCAATAACTTCGGTATCGCAGCGTGTGGAGAAGCGAACGCCCTTGCGCTCGAGTTCCTCGCGCAGTTCGCGGTGGTTGAAAATCTCGCCGTTGAACAGAACGGCAACTCTGCGCGTGCTGTCATAGATGGGCTGGTCACCTCCCCGCGGATCGACGATCGACAACCGAACCATCCGCGCCGAGAACCACTCGCCATGGAGCGCGCCGATGCCATCTGGACCACGATGAGCCATGGCACAGATCATTCTGTCCGCAACGCCTGCGTCCGCGATACCAATGATGCCTGCGATACCGCACATAAAGTCGTCTCTCCAACCACAAGTCTATTGATGTCCTATTGGTCCAGAGCAGACTTCAACACGATCTTCAGGTCAAGAAGTCCGTAAGGTTTCATTTACTCGACCTGCGTGGCGTGCCGGCGGATCCATCAGGAAAAGAGAATCGGCTCGCGCGGGGGCGCGGGCAGGTGGAGATGCGCCGAGAAGAGGGTCTCCAAGTGCGAGGGATGCTACGGGTTTGAATGCAGGATGAAGTAAGAGCTCGCGACTCGATCCTAGAAAACGAATTGATCACGATATCATTCGTGCGACGAAAAGCAGTAAAGACGAGGAGAAATATCGGCGAGCTGTTCCCAGCAGGCCAGGCAAGAGCGCGGGGCGGCCGTCAGGATGACGAAGCCGGACGAGGTTTCTCCGTTGAGTCCCCAAGAGGGCCGAAGGTTGGACGCAATTGCGCCCAGGCGCACAGAAAGACGAAATCTCAACCGAAGGTAGAGTTTTCAGGATGTGGATCTCGGTGAAGCGGCTTGATTCTCCTCAGACCAGACGATAGTGCCTGCAGACAGGCGCAAATGGTCAAAGGCTTCGGGCGATTGGGCCACATATTTCGATAGCCTGTTGACCCATTCGGTCTAGAGCAGGACAGCTCCAATCGTGCTCACGGCGTCCAGTAGAAATTGAAGTGCGTCGCCGTCGGAGGGGCTCCCGACGCGCAATGGTGCGAATACAGCAGACTCACGGCGCTGATTGCCGCAACACCGAAATGGCAGAAGCTGATAGCGGGCTCTATTGCTTCTAAGCTTGCTGGCGACCGGATTTGGTTCATAGAGGCTGACGCCTTCTTGCGCATAGGCGCAACGATTGCGCATTTGTGGCTGGCGATGTGCTATGGCCTCAGAATAGCCGCGACGTTGGTGGAGCGAACAATGATGTCATCATCCGGCTCGCTGACACTATGTGAAAACTGGAGGCGCGTGTGACGAAGACCGATCCGGCCGTCGGGGCCCATTGTGACTTTGCGGACGTCGAGCATGCGGAGGATGTTGCTGATCCCTACCGTACACTGGAAGATGGCTCGCGACCCGATGTGCAGGACTGGCTACGGTCGCAAGGGCAGAAGACACGGCGCTTTCTGGACGCCTTGCCGGGGCGCGACCGGATCGAAAGAATGTTATTGTCGGCGAGCTCCACAACTCGGTGGGGCGTACCAATACGACGTGCTGGCAAGAGCTTCTACACCGTTCAGCACGGCGATGCCCAGCAGCAGGTCTGGATGGTGGCTGATAAGGCCGGAGAACGCATCCTGGTCGATCCTCACTCGTGGCGCGGGCAGGATACCGACTATGTCGGTGCGTTCGAGCCTAGTCCTGATGCCCGCTACGTCGCTTATGTGAGGCATCTGTCGGGAAGCGGCTTCGGTACCTTGCACATCTTCGATGTCGAGCGCGGATGTGACTTGCCGGAGGTCATAGGTCGCTGTCGTCTGGCCTTTCCTTCATGGGCAGCGGACAGCCGTCGATTCTTGTACACGCGAAGCTCCGAGGAATTGCCGTCGGCGAGCGCCTGGGATGAGATCGTGATGCACCGCGTGGGCGACACGGTGGATTGCGACCAGGCGCTGTCCCTCCGATGGGACCCTAGTCTACGCTTCGGCTGGACGAAAAGCCTTCCGGACCGCAGCGGCTTTGTTTGTTACCGAAATGGCGGTGGCAGCAGACACGCCGTGTGGATCCTGGATGAGAACGGTGCGGAGGTGGTACAGATCGCCGATGCGAATGAGTTTGATCTCTCCGTCGTCCACAAGACGGGTTCCACGATCTTCGCGTTGACCGACTATATGGCCACTCGCATGCGCGTCGTGGCGTTCGATCTGTCCGCTCCACAACCGGACAACTGGCGAACTGTCATCCCGGAGTCGAGTTGCGTGATCAAATGGGTTACGTTCGTTGGTGGAAGTTGGGTATTGTGCCGAAGCGAGCATGGCTGGGACAGGGTCGAAGTCCAGGATGCCGATGGGGGCCCACTCCGGCGCGTTCCGCTTCCCGAGCCGGCCATATTATCGTGGCCGCAATCGACGCCAGACGATGACGATCTCGATCTCGCAGTCTATTCATTGGCTCATCAAGGAACGATTTACCGGATTACGCCTCGCCTCGCGGCGGCGCATCCCGTTCGATCGCTCAAAGGCGATCACGGGTTGTCGGACTGCGTCTTGGCGCAAGTTTTTGTCACCGCGCGCGATGGCGAGCGCATACCGTTGACGCTCATCCATCCTCCGGGATTGGTGCGGGATGGTCGGGCTCCCACGTTGCTATACGGATACGGAGCGTTCGGCCGTCCTGCCGCCCACGGCTTTTCATTCGCGACCTTGGCCTGGCTCAAGTCTGGCGGCGTCTATGCGATCGCGCACACCAGGGGTGGCAGCGAGGAAGGCGAAAATTGGCACGAGGCTGCCAAGGGGGCCAAACGAAGTGTTGCACACCAGGATTTTTGCGATTGCGCGGAATGGCTGATAGCCGAGCGCTATTGCAGCGCTGACACGCTTGGGATCCGCGGCGCAAGTGCAGGCGGTTTGCTGGTCGCGACCGCCTTTTTGCAGAGGCCGGATCTGTTCGGTGCAGCCATCTGTGACGCCGCTCCTACCGACATGGTCCGGTTTCCGAAGTTCACTCTGGGCAGTGCGTGGATCGATGAGTTCGGTGACCCGGGCGACCCGGCCGCGCTACAGGTCATCCTGCAATGGTCGCCCTTGCACAACGTCCAGAGCGATCGATCCTATCCGCCGATATTGATCTCCACTGGCGCCCGCGACGAGGTCGTGGCTCCCCTGCATAGTATGAAGTTCGCTGCTGCGCTTCAGAACACGCCGTCACCCCTGGTGCTTTTGCATGTTAAGGAGAATGCCGGCCACTCAGTTGCGAATTCGCGCGACCAGAGGCGGCAACTGGTGGTCGATCAGCACGTATTCCTCTGGAGCTGCCTTGCAAAGGCCGGCCAGAGCTCTGGTTGAATCGCGCGCGCGGGACTCGCTCATCCAGTTCACGCCGGGCGGAGGGGGGGCGGCATTGTCTCCGCGATGCATTCAGCGGTGATCGCCGTCCGGTACTCGCATCGGCTTTTTGTCCGTCGCCTCCTGGCAGGGGCAGAGACGCGGGGGCCATTTGATAGATCTCGCGTGAACGGCAGATGAGAAGAGAACGGATGGGAATAGCGAACTGTTAGTAAAAACAGTCAGTTGCAGATCTGATCGGAGTTGTCTGTTTCGTGTTGCTAGGACGATCAGAGATATCCAGAATGCGAGCCGGGTCGATGCCAATCCCATTGAGGAGTTGAAAGATGCTGAATGAAGTCGGACGCGAGTCATCGTTCCTGAAAGCCGTTCCGCAGGCTCTTCTCAGCGAAGATCATGCCCTAGTATCAGTGGCAAATCTGGCGCGTGAGAATTTTGAGCGGATTGCCGATTTCGATCTAAGCGATGTCGTCGCGCGTTACGTTAGGGAGCATCGTGTCGACATAGAGACCGCAAATGAGCATGCAGTTGAGCTGAAGAAGTTCCTTGCCGTGTGCTCAGCAGCCCCGGTGGGAATGGCTGGACCAATTGACGATGTGTGGCATGTTTTCGTGCTATTCACGCGCAAATATGCCGAGTTCTGCAGGAATATGTCTGGCGGCTTCGTTCACCACGAGCCGGATACGTCCGATGAAGATCACGAGCGCTCGACATCGGGTTATCAAAAGTTCATCGACATCTACGAAATGGCGTTTCAGGAAATTCCGCCCGGCCACATTTGGCCGGATCGGACGCTCTTTCTCGACTCCGCCTCAGCTGGTTGCGCCGGTTGCGGCAGCGCAAATAGCCCAGCCGGTTGCACATCGTGTTCCGCATGCAATGGACAGGACACGACGGTCGTGTAAGCTGCCGTAGGGAGGTAATGACAGCTGAGTTGTCGATGTCGGCATCTTGAAAGGGGGGGGCTTTGAGAGATGCATATTGAGTCCGGACAAGAACCGTCATTCCTCCCGCCCCTTTCCGGGACGCTTCTCTCTGGCGAGACGCGCACCGCGCTCGGTCACCAGTCGTGCGCGCGAGAATTTTGCGCGCATCGTCGATTGAGATCTCTGTAATCTCATCGGGTCAAGGATTGCCATGTCGACCAGGAGACGACGCGCGGGAAGGTTTTGAACTAGAGAGGCTTCTCGCGATTTGTGGCGCAGTGGCTGTTGATATGGCGGGATAATTAAGCGGCAAAATGACAAACATACTTTTTTGTGGCAAGTGGCCGCCGATTCAGGGTGGAGTATCACGAGAGAGCTACGAATTCGTGGTGTCGGCTTTGGAGCATGGCCACAGGGTGCGTGTCGTGACCAATGCGGATGATGTGGACGCAACATTTAGGATGCGGTTCGCTGAGGGTGATCTGGCTAGGGTGCGGCTCGCAGCGTTTGGTAAGTCTATGAAGCTGCGCAATACGGAGCGTGTCCGCTACGGGAGCTATATTCCCTGGGCCTCGCCGTTCCTGAGCTCGCTCCTCGGATCGCTGCTTGATGAGGTGAGTGCCGAAGCACCGGATGTCATACTTGGTTCCTATCTTGAACCCTATGGGATTGCCGCCGCGCTTGCTGGTCAGCTTACGGATACGCCTGTTTTGATCCGTCATGCGGGTAGTGATATCGGTCGCTTGGCTAAGGTGCCGAGCCTCAAGATGGCCTACAGACGTGTCCTTTCAGGAGTCAGGTCGATCCTGACAGTTCCGAGTGGCGGAGCCAGTGCTGCGCTCGATGACCTTGGTGTGCCCGAAGATCGAAGGTACATACTCCGAGGCGATCCGTTCAACTTTGAAGGGTTTTCCGATGCTGCATCGCTCGACATCGAGGGGCTGCTTAGCGTCTCAAAGAGCAACGGCGAAAGCTCGTCAGCGTCCGAAGCGGCTCTTCCTGCGAGCAACCGACCATTCGAGCCGGACGGCCTCGTGATCGGCATCTATGGAAAGGCCGGTCCATCGAAGGGCACAGTCGAGCTCGCCGAGGGGCTCGGTGTGCTCGCGCAAGAGGGGATTCCGTTTACCTTTCTAGCGATGAGCACCGGCTGGCCTTCGCACCTCGAGATGTTGCAGCGAGTTGTGAAGGCTAATGACGAACTCGCTCGACGAACGTGGTTTCTGCCGTCCGTTCCGACATGGCGTGTGCCCGAGTTCCTCGCACGCTGCGACATTGTGGCGTTCCTGGAGAACAATTTCTCGATTGAATTTCACGGCCCGCGTGTTCCGCTGGAGGTCATCGCAGCCCGGCGCGTTCTGATGCTGTCGACAGACCAGCATCAGCGGCTTTCGTTCAATCGTGCTCTCGTAGACGGCAAGAACGTTCTGCTTGTCGATCTTGCGAAGAGATCGAGTGACATTACCGCAAGGCTGCGTGAGGTTCTCGTCCAGCGCGAGAAGTTCGAGCGCTTGCGCGGCGGCGCGGTTACGTTGCCGAAGCTGCTGGGTCTATCAATCGAGAGTCGGGCGCAGAAGTTGAAGCATCCCATGCTCTCTGCTGTCGAGGAACTCATTCCATGAATGCGCCGACAGGTGCGATCGAAGGCCTGCAGAGGTCGGCATTTGCGCGCGGACAAAGCCTTGCGCAGTTATGGGAAACTGGCGCCTTCGAGTTCGTTACGATATGGTTCACCGACCTCTCTGGTCGTTGGATGCGCCTGAGCTGGCCGCGCGAAGCGATGAACTACCAGAAGCTGGTCGGTGGGATTCATTCATCGGTACTGGCAAGTCACTGGCGGGATGCAACGAACTGCGACTATCTGTTCAAGGCCGATGCAGATACGGCGTTTATTGATCCTTGCGAGGCGTCCCCGACGCTATCGTTGATTGCAAACGTCTGGGAGCCCGATGGGAGCGGGCAGTACGCGCGAGATCCACGAGGCGTATTGCTGCGCGCTATCAAGCAGCTCGAGCGCGTTGCGAGTGGCTGTCTGTGCAAGGTCGGTCCTGAGCTTGAATTCTATATATTCGATGAAGTACGGTACAAGCTAGGTCAGTTTGAAACCTACGTGAGGCTCATCGAGGCGGAGAGTTCGTCCAACAGCGAGCGTACTCAGTCGGCACACAATCGCGGATACGTGCTCGGTCACTCGAGCCTGCATCTGTCGCCGACGTCCGACTATACGGCGCCCACTCGGGAAGCAATCCTAAGGAATTTGGCAGCAGTTGGTCTGTCGCCACTCCACAATTTCCACGAGGCCGGACCAGCGCAGGCTGAAATTGGAATCAGTCATCTTGAAGCTTTACGCGCTGCCGATGCGATCCAGCTCTACAAGCGGGTGGCGCGCGCGACGGCGACAAAGCTTGGCCAGCTCGTTACTTTCATGCCTGCTCCGATACCCTTCGCGCCCGGCTCAGGTCTACATTTCCATCTTTCAATCTGGAGCGAAGGAGTCAATCTGTTCAGCGGCAGCGGTCTCGGCGGCATGTCGGAGACTGCAATGCATGCAATCGCTGGTGTCATGAAGTATAGCAAGGCACTCTGTGCCTTCCTCACACCGAGCCATAATAGTTTCTGCCGGCTATCGCATGCGTTCAACCCCATACGCGATGTCGAATTCGGCGTTTCCAACAGGCGCATACCAATTCGCATTCCACCGGCGCTCGAGCCCAATGAGGCTCGTATCGAGTTGCGCTTCCCTGATGCGTCCTGCAACCCGTATCTCGCATTGGCGTCGATCATCGTAGCGATGGTGGCGGGAATCGAGCAGCGTCTTGAGCCGGGTGCCCCGGCGGTCAACAATGCGCCAGGTTTCCTTGGCGACGTCCGCAATCGGGCGAAGAACGGCCTGCCGCGCGATCTTGAGGAAGCCCTCCTAGAGCTGGATAAGGTCAAGGATGTGTTTCTCAGAGACGACGTCTTCTCCGAAGAGATGCTGAACGCTCACATCGAGCTTCTCAGTCGCCGTGCGCTCTTTCGCGCCACGCGCGGGCATCCGGCGGACTACGCGGAATGCCTGGATTGCTAGCGAAGCGAGAATAGGTGTGGAAGATCCAGAGATGCCAGCCAGGGAAATGGGGCGAACAGAATGAGCGGTGAGTTTGAAACCACGTCGCTCCAACTGTCGCACCGCAACCACTTCCGATTTGGCTACAACGGGATATGGTTCACCGAGCGTAAGAAGGCTGAAGATCGCTGGAACGTTGCCTATGGCCGCTGCGAGCGACCGGTCGCCGATTGGCGCACGGAGTGTATCAACACGGCGCGGCTGATCCGGGAGGCGACGTCCGAAGACCTCTGGGTTCTGTTCTCAGGCGGGATCGACAGCGAGGTCGTCGTCCAGTCTTTCATGTTCGCGGGGATCCCATTCAAGGTGGCCATCACGTGCTTCGATAGCGACCTCAACCGCCAGGATGTGCGCTACGCAGTCAAATTCTGCGAAACCCATCAGATCCCGTACCGCCTGCTCAAGCTCGATATCATCGACTTCTTCGAATCGGGGGAGGCACTCAGCTACGCCGCAGCTTCCAAATGTGTACAACCGCAGCTTCTTCATACCATGTGGGCGATGGATCAGGTGGACGGCTATCCCATCCTGGGAAGCGGCGAATGTTTTCTGCAGAAGAGCGTCAGTCCAGCTGAGCCCGATCATTGGGTCATGTACGAGAAGGAACGCATAGCCGCCTGGTACCGGCACCTGCTGCTGCGCGGCAGGGAGGGCTGCGCCGGCTTCTTCCAGTACACGCCGGAGATCATGCTATCGTTTTTGCTGGACCATGAGGTCGTGCGGTTATGTACGGGTCAGGTCAACGATGTCTCCAGCACGATGCCGGTGAAGGCAAGCATCTATCGCCGATATTTCCTGCTGGAGCCGCGTCGAAAATATCACGGCTTCGAGAACGTGCTCCATCTGGACGACGGATTGCGGCCGGAGCTGGAGCGCCGCTTTGGCGATCACAACGCCATCGTCTTTACCGAATACACGCAGCTGGTCGCGGCTCTCGCAATGGAAGTCAATAGCCGCGATATCAGCAAGATACGGGGACAACCGTGTGCAGCGATGTAGTATGATCGGTTACCATTGAACGGGCGAATGACCGGGTAGGTTGAAATGTACACCGAAGGTGCATCTGGCGCGAGCGGCAGCGTGGATTTCATCCGCCAGCATATTGAGCGCTACGGCCTGCTGGGCGAGAACAATGTTGAGTCGAGCCTAGAGCAGCGTGTCCCCAGTGTTGCTGATGTCCCGGAGTTCACGAAGGGCAACCATTTCAAGTTCGGGTTTGACGGAGGCGTCTTCAATGGACGGCCGACTCGCTCGAGTATCTATTGGGTGGAATATAGTGCGATCACTCGCTCGCATCGATCGTTCCGCGAGGAGTTGCGGCAGGCGTTGATTGATGTCGCTGATCGAGTAGGTGCCTTCAGCGTCACGTCGAGCAGGTCCTATATCGCGGCCTTGGTCGCGGCCGAGGCGACGCAACTCGGATTGCCGGTCAGGCGAATTGCGATCGAGATCGAAGGTCTGAGACCGGCGCATTTGGCAGCAGATGGCGAGACGGAGCGCCATACCGTGTCCTGGGACCAATTTAGTGCGTTTGCCAAGGAGTTTGCCAAGTGCGCAGGTTGCTCGGATCCGTGGATCGCATTCGAGGCGATGCACGGCCACCTGTCTGATCTGCCCCATATCTACGATGGCTCGGAGATACGGATCGAGAACAACAATTTCGACTGGAGCCGGAGATGCGCAGTCGGCGAGGCCGAGTGGTCCCTTGTCGACAACGAAAAGTTCACGGCGATCAACCGCTTCTTGCTCGAGAAGGGTCGGCTTGGAATTCCGCAGATCCTGAGATGGTCTCCCGAGCTTCTGGCCGCCCAGATCAACTCGTCACCATATCGTCGATGGTTCCAATACGGGGCGAATAAGGGGGGCATGTATCGCGAGGGCGGACGCAATCGGTTGGCGCGGATCGGCCTGGCAGTCGAGGCGATGGGAAGTACAGACGTCGTACCTAGTGCTAAACTTGAAAGCTGCGAACCCGCGTTGGACGAGCTCATGAAGGCGCTCCGCCGCAACATGAAGAACATTGCGCCCGGCTGCGTCGCCCAACATCGTTATCCCTTATGGCGTCTGTCACCGCTGCTGGGCCTTGATGGTCCGGACCGATTCAATGTAACCCCTGCCTGGTATGGTGTCGTCCATGAGCAGTAAGCTTGTATTCTCCATCATTCCTTTCCCGGAGTGGCGACGCGAGATTGCGCCGCTTTGGCTCATGGATGGTCGTCACCGAACAATCCCGCCGATCATCAACGGCCATGGGCAGATGCAGTATGTTGGACGCGAGCTGTTCAAGGGAATCGTACTGTTTCCGATCGCAGCGGAATATGAGGGCGAGCGGATTGCGTGGACCTCGGTCTACAATATTTCGAGTACTGCTCTGCGGGTGCGGGGCATCTATGTCTTGCCGGAGTATCGTTCCAATGGCATCGGACGGGCGATGGTCGAGTACGCGCTCGGCCTTTGGCCCGCACCATGGCGGATGTGTTACATGTATGCGAGGGAGTCGAACGTCGAGCGCTACAAGCGTTGGGGATTCGAAGTTGTGCCTGGATGCTTGGTCCGTAGCTGCGATGAGGCGAGGATGCCTGACGAGGCCGGAATCATCCTGATGCGCAAGCAGATGAACCAGGAGGAGGCGGTGCACGGTTCGCAATGGAGAGGCGTTGCGTGACGCCCGGTGGACGGTGCCGTTCGCTTGCAGAATGAACGGCTTGTCATGTAGGACTGGACGTGGGCGACGATGTTTCCGCTCACCGATCAGCAATTCCTTCTCGACGGTCGCGCAGGACGCTCGTTGCGTAGTGGCTGTGCCGGGATGCGAGCTGGCGCGGCTGCTCTACGTTGATGACGGTGAGCATGCTCGATGTGCGCTTCGGCTCCGTGGCAACCGACAGCGATCGAAGGGATATTGCGTGGCGTGCGGCATCGGCCGTCGCTTACGAATGGTGGGTAGTGGGGCCGGTGCGCGGGGCCCGGGTCCGGGAGAAGATAGATGGCCAACCATTTCGCCGTTGAGAGCATTCCATCGAATAGCACGATCTTTTCGTACCTGAAGCAAAGCACCGACTACGAGCGTGCCTGTCGCGCAGTACGGACCAGGTTGAGGCAAACGGAAAAGCTTGAGCTCGATCTGTTGGGAGTCGACGTCGCCGAGTTGCGAGAGAGCGTCAATAGCATCATCGCGAGCCACGGCTTCGGCGGCTGGCGCCACCAAGGTGGGGAGAGCAGCACCTACGGCGGCTTTTCGTTGACCTATAATCCCGATCACCAGGACAGCCCTGACCCCCATGTCGGATCCATTGGAACCCCGAAAAATCTCCGATCGGAGTTCTTCTGGAATGCCACCGGCCGGCACGCGGAGCTCAAGCATTCCTATTTCGATACATATGGCTTCCGGAAGCGAACACCAGCATCGCGCCAGGGAGCACTCGGACGATTCATCGACAGTTTCGGCAAACGCATGATCCGGAGCCGCGTCGGGATCATTCCCGGTGATAAAATCGATACCTCCGATCCCGCGTACCAGCAGGGCGAGGGCTGGCATCGGGACGAGCCCGTGTTCGAAAACCTCAGGATCAATATCCCGCTGCAGACTGACGCGAACTATGTTTTCCAGATGGAGGGGGGCGAGCCCTACCATCTTGAAGTGGGAACGGCCTACAGTTGGGACACCAATCGTCCTCATCGGGTATTTGCGCGCGGGCCGACGAAGGTCATGCGGATCCATCTTGTGTTGGGGTTCGCTCCATGGTTCGACTATTCCGACGAGGCGGATGAATGGTTCCCCAACGAATTCTTCGGCCGAATGCATCCGTTCGACATGCTTGCCGACGGCTATTTCAGCAAGCATCTCCGGCTGCGGCCCAACCGGCTGCGACTGTAGTAGCCCTCCAGCGCGCGCCGAGCCGGCGAATGATGCCGGACCAAGAGCCGGTGACGACCGCCGAAGATTTCGTCACCGGCCGAAACGCCGTTCGGAAGTGGCTTTTCGCGGGCTACGCCAGCTTTCAAGTACTGCTCCGTGAGCTGGTTTGCTGCTGGAGAGCGGGGGCGTGACGTCCGAACAGGAGACGCAGGCTCTCGGATCCGGCAAGAGGGAAGCGGCCGTCTTCCCGGGACGGCGTCTGATGGCGATTGTCTTGGTTATCCTTTGCGCTGCGGCCGGTCTGACCATCGGTTGGCAGTTTCCGCAGTCTCGATCCGTCGCGCTCCGTGCGCCGACGATTCTGAAAGACTGGCTGGCACGGTGGGGAGCGCCTGCGGAGCAGTTTGCGGCGCAGCCCCGTCCGCCTGTCCAAGTCAAGGTTGCGACGGTTCGGAAGGACGACGTGCCGATCTTTCTGACCAGCATTGGCAACGTCCAGGCATACAACACGGTCAATGTTCAGAGTCGGGTCGACGGGGAAATCACGAAGATTCTGTTTGAAGAGGGGCAGACCGTCAAACTGGACGACGCGTTGGCCGTGGTCGATCCGCGCCCGCTGCAGGCGCAGTTCGATCAACAGCAGGCGATCCTGCAAAAGGATCAAGCGATGTTGTCCGGAGCAGTCCTGGACCTTGAGCGCTACGAAATGCTGTCGAAGACGTTGGCAGTGACGCGGCAGCAACTCGAGCAACAGCGGGCCCTGGTGGATCAATACAAGGCCCAGATCAAGGCCGATCAAGCCCAGTTGGACTACGCGCTGACACAGTTGACCTACACCGCAATCCGCGCGCCATTGTCTGGGCGCATTGGAATCCGCCAGGTGGACCAGGGCAATCTCGTCCGCGCCGGCTCCGGGTCGGTGATCGCCGTCATCACGCAGTTGCAGCCGATCTCGGTGATCTTTACCGTCTCGGCTGCGGCCCTCTCCGAGACCCAGTTCGTGCCCGGACCGATCAAGGCGGCGGTGACCGCTCTCGATCAGGACAACGCCACAGAACTCGATCATGGCACGATCGATCTCGTGGACAACGTGGTCGACCCGGCGACCGGCACGATCAAGCTCAAGGCGAGTTTTCCCAACGTCGCTCAGAAGCTTTGGCCGGGCAACTTCGTCAACGGCAGGATCACGCTTGATGTGCGTCGCGATGGTCTGACGGTTCCGGCCGTGGCCGTGCGCCATGGCCCGCAAGGGGACTTCGTATGGGTGGTGCGGCCTGACCATACCGCGGGTTTTCGGAATATTCGCGTGAGGCAGATCGTCAATGGGCGGGCATTGATCGAACGCGGACTTGCGCGAGGCGAGCAGGTGATTGTCGAGGGCTATTTCCGGCTTGAGAATGGCTCAAGGATCGAAATCACCGAGGAGACGCCGCCCGCCAAGAAGCGGACGAGTACGGCGGCAGAGCGAGGTTAGGTCTGTGCTCTCGGCGCCCTTCATCCTGAGGCCAATCGCAACGACGCTCTTTATCGTCAGCCTCTTGCTGCTGGGAGCGATGGGTTATCGCATGCTGCCGGTGGCTCCGTTGCCGAGCGTGGACTATCCGACCATTCAAGTCGTCACATCTTTTCCAGGGGCCTCAGCGCAAGTGGTCGAGACCTCAATCACGACGCCATTGGAGCACTATTTCGGCATCATTGCCGGGCTTGAGCTGATGAACTCGACCAGCTCCTATGGCGTCAGCCAGATCACGCTGCAGTTCAATCTGGATCGCAACATCGACAGCGCTGCGCAGGACGTTCAGGCCGCTATCAATGCTGCGTCGGGCTGGTTGCCGACGAGCCTGCTGCCGAGTCCGCCAACATATCACCAGGTCAATCCTGCTGACACCCCCGTGCTGATCTTGGCGCTTACGTCTGACACGATGCCGCTTCATCAGGTCAACGACTACGCCATCACGGTTCTGGTTCCCAAACTGTCCCAGGTCTCCGGCGTGGGTCAGGTGACGGTCGAAGGCGGCCAGACCCGTGCGGTGCGATTACAAATCAATCCCACCCGAATCGCCGGACTCGGCATGTCGCTTGAGGATGTGCGGAGCGGCATTGCCGCGACTACGGTATCAAATCCTAAGGGGTCTCTGGATGGGCCGCGACAGTCCTTCCTGGTCGATGCCAACGATCAGCTCTTGGAAGCCGATAGCTATCAGGACGCCGTGATTGCTTATCGTAGTGGCGCGCCGGTCCATCTGCGCGATATCGGCCGCGCCGTCGACAGCGTCGAGGACGCCGAGCAGGCGGCTTGGTACATGGGCAGGCAGGCGGTGCTGCTCGAAATCCAGCGCCAGCCTGGCGCCAACACCATCCAGCTCGTTGACGCAGTGAAGGTAGTGCTGCCGTCATTGAGGGCAGCCCTGCCCGCCCAGGTGCGGGTGGATGTCGTCAGCGATCGCACCGCGACGATCCGCGCGGCGATCGGTGACGTGAAGTTCACGCTTATACTCACAGTGGTCCTGGTCGTCCTGGTCATTTTCCTGTTCCTGCGCAGGCTATGGGCGACAGTGATCCCAGGAATCGCTCTGCCGGTCTCGCTGATAGCGACCTTCGGCGCCATGGCGCTATGCGGGTTCAGCCTCAATAATCTATCCTTGATGGCGCTGACGATTGCGTCGGGCTTCGTGGTCGACGATGCGATTGTCATGATCGAGAACATCACGCGCCATGTCGAAGATGGAGAGGCCCCGCTTGCCGCGGCACTGAAAGGTGCGCGGCAGATCGGATTTACCATCGTCTCGCTGACCGTCTCGCTGATAGCTGTTTTCATACCGCTGCTGCTGATGGGCGGCGTGGTCGGTCGGTTGTTCCGCGAATTCGCAATCACGCTTTCGCTCGCGATCGTCATCTCGGCCATCGTCTCGCTCACGTTGACGCCGATGATGTGCGCTCAGCTGCTCCGCGCCGAGGATGAGCCAACATCCGGGCTGCTGCGCTGGACCGAGAGGGTCTTCGATATCTCTGCGAGAGTCTACGCCTCAACGCTGCACATCGTGCTACGACACCGGGCTGCGACCCTGCTATTCACGCTCGCGATGATGATCGCTGCCGCTGTGTTGTTCTCGGTCGTGCAAAAGGGCTTTATGCCTCAGCAGGACACTGGTCTTATCGTCGCTACGACGGATGCGCCTCAGGACGTTTCGTTTGTTAGGATGACAGAAATCCAGCGCGAACTGGCCAAGATCGTCCAGCGCGCTCCAGAGGTTGTTGCGGTCGAGAGCTTTGTGGGCGCCGGAGCTGTGAATGCGACGCTGAACAGCGGTCGGCTATACATCGATATTGGTTCACCCGAGCATCGGAACGCCTCGATCTGGACGGTCATGGAGCGGCTTCGCGAGTCGACGAAGGGTCTGCACGATGTCACGATGCATCTTCAGGCCGTGCAGGATCTGGTCATCGAGACGAGGGGAGCGCGAACACAATATCAGTATATGCTGCAGGACCTGGACAGTGGTGAGCTGAAGATATGGAGTGAGCGGCTTTTGGCGGCGTTGCGGGAACATCCGGAGTTCGCCGACGTGGCCAGTGACCGGCTGGACGACGGGATACAAATGGCTCTGACCATCGACCGCAAGGCCGCCGCGCGCTATGGCATAACCATGACCAACATTGACCAGACGTTGTACGACGCGTTCGGTCAACGCCAGATCGCAACCATCTATGGCCCGCTCACGCAGTACCGGGTCGTTCTCGAAGTAGATCCGACATTTCGCATCGGTGGTGATCTGCTCAACAATATCTACCTCAGCCCGGCCAGTGCCCAGTCGTCGACGCTCGACCAGCAGGCAGGCGGCATAAGCGCGAGCTTCACTGCTCCCTCATCGCAGATCCCGCTGTCGGCGGTCGCGCAGCTGGAGCGACAGCCGGCGCCGCTGCTCGTGGCACATCAGGGACTGTTCTCGGCGACAACGATCTCGTTCAACCTGGCTCACGGCGTGTCGCTCGGGCGCGCGATCGAGACGTTGCACCAGGCCGAACGCAGGATCGGTATGCCGCCATCCGTGACGACCAATCTGGCCGGCGCAGCCTCGGAATTCACGAAGTCGCTCCAGAGCGAACCGTGGCTGCTTTTGGCTGCTGTTGTGGCAGTCTACATCGTGCTGGGCATGCTCTATGAGAGCTACGTTCATCCGATCACCATACTTTCGACCCTGCCGTCGGCCGGCATTGGCGCTTTGCTCGCGCTGATGCTTTTGCAGCGCGAACTCGACTTGATTGCCCTCATCGGAATCGTGCTGCTCATTGGCATTGCCAAAAAGAATGCGATCATGATGGTGGATTTCGCGCTTGCGGCTGAGCGGGAGGAGGGGCTGTCGCCGTTTGAGGCCATTCGCAAGGCATGTATTCTGCGCTATCGTCCCATCATGATGACGACCGTAGCGGCGCTGTTCGGCGCGTTGCCGCTCGCGGTTGGGACTGGCACGGGCTCGGAGTTGCGGCAGCCGCTCGGTATCTCCATCGTCGGCGGCCTGATGCTTTCGCAGATCATTACGCTCTATACGACTCCCGTGATTTATCTGGCCTTTGCGTCTCTCGCTGAATTCGTGCGGAAGGCGACGTCGGCGGGTCGGGGAGCAGGCGCCGAAATCCTGCCATGAACATATCGACGCCGTTCATCGAGCGGCCGGTGGCGACATCGCTGCTCATGCTTGGTTTCGTCCTGCTGGGCGTCGTTGCGTTTGCTCAGTTGCCGATCGCCTCGCTGCCAAGCGTGGAGAGGCCAACCGTGGTCGTCAACGCGCCGTTCCCCGGTGCCAGCCCTGGCACGGTGGCCTCGGCGCTGACCCAGCCGCTCGGCCGCAGTATCAGCCTCATTCCCGGTGTCGCCGAGATGTATTCTACGAGCGAACTCGGTAGTGCGACAATCATCGTCCAGTTCGACCTGAAAAAGAGCCTTGATGCAGCATACGGAGCCGTTCAGGCTGCGATGAAGAACGCGGCGCCCGATCTACCCAAGGGACCGTGGCCGGCCTACGCCTTCAAGGCGAACCCCAACGGCTTCGCAGCGATCTCCCTGGCGATGACCTCTGATGTCGTGCCGATGACGGACGTCTACAATTACGCCGACAGCGTCGTGTCGCCGAAACTGTCGGAGCTGCCGGGAGTGGCGCGGGTCTATATCTACGGGGCCGACCGTCACGCGGTGCGGATCCAGGTGTCGCCGGATCTTTTAGCGACCATGAACTTGTCAATGGACCGTGTTCGACTGGCGATTGTTGCTGCTTCGCAGAACTTGCCAAAGGGATCGATCGCGGTCGACGGGCAGCGCTATGTGATAGAGGCCGAGGACCAGTTGCTATGGGCGGATGATTATCGAGACCTCATTGTAAGCTGGCGTAACGGCTCGCCGGTGCGGCTCGCCGATATCGCAAAGGTCAGCGACAGTGTCGTCAACAGTCGCCTTGCCGGTTGGTACGGCACTCAACGGGCGGTGATCCTCTATGTCTACAAGCAGCCAGACGCCAACATCGTGGCGACGGTCGATGCCATCAAGGCGATGATCCCGCAATTTCAGGCCTGGCTGCCGCCTTCCGTCAAACTGCGCACCGTCTACGATCGCACCACGCTGATCCGTGCCGCGGTTCACGACGTGGAGCATACGCTGCTGATTGCCGTGGTCCTGGTCGTCGTGATCATCTCAGTCTTCCTCAGGAGGCTCACGGCAACCCTGATTCCGGCCATAACAATTCCCGTGTCGCTGGCCGCGACGCTAGGAGCAATGTATCTGTTCAATTTTTCACTCGACAACCTGTCCCTGATGGCGTTGACGATTGCCACGGGCTTCGTGGTTGATGATGCCGTGATCGTCATCGAGAACATTATCCGGCGAATGGAACTCGGCGAAAGCGCGCTTGATGCCACAATTCGCGGCTCGCAGCAAATGGGCTTTACCGTTGTCTCGGTCACGGCGGCGCTGATGGCGGCGATGATCCCCGTGCTCTTCATGTCGGACATCGTGGGCCGCTATTTTCTGGAGTTTGGTGCAACGGTCGTGATCGCGATTGTGGCGTCGGCACTGATCTCGCTCTCTCTGACCCCGACACTCTGCAGTCGCTGGCTCGCTACGCGGGCCCAACCACAACCGTCCGTGTCGCGCATCGGCGCGGCGCTTGCACGAGGATATTGCTTCTGCCTCGATTGGTCGCTGCGCCATCGCGGCACGTTGCTGGCTGCGAGTGCGCTGGTCACGGGCGGGTCGGTCTGGCTCTACCTCGATCTTCCGAAGGCGTTTATGCCGACGCAAGACACTGGAGTCATGCTGGTTCGCATTGTTGCGCCATCAAGCATCTCTTTCGGTGCCATGGAAGAATGTCAGCGGGCGGTCGGCGAAGCGCTTCTGGAGGATCCGGCCGTCGCTGCTCTCAATTCGTACATCAGCGATAGCCCCAGGAGCGTCGGTCAGATGATAGTGGCGCTGAAGCCCCTAGAGTCGGGGCGGCCGCCGATCGAGCGCGTGATCGAGCGATTGCGCGACCGCGCGGGTACCATCAACGGCGTTCGTACGGTATTCGTACCCTTGCAGGATCTCAATGTCGGTGCGCAAGGCAGCGCAGCGCGCTACCAATACACGATGTTTGGCGTCGACGAGGATCAGGTGCATGGTGCCGCCGAGACGATGGCCCGGCGTATGAGGAACATCCCGAATCTCGTCGACATGGTGCCGGATTGGGAGACCGGGGGATTGCAGGCCGGCCTGACCATCAGCCGCACCCGCGCAGCTGCGCTCGGGGTCACGGCGAAGGGGATCGACAACGCCTTGAACGACGCATTCGGCCAGCGCCAGATCAATCTGCTCTACTATCCGACCAACTACGGCCGTGTAATCTATGAAATCCCTCCCGAACTGGCGACCGATCCGTCGATATTCGCGCGCCTGTATGTTCCGAGCGCGACCGGCGCGGTCGTGCCGCTCACCGCGCTGACAGTGCCCAAGCGCGCGCGGTCGGCGATGTGGATGCACCATAGCTCGCAGTTTCCGTCCCGGACGGTTTCGTTTGATGTCAAGTCGAATGGGTCCGTCAAGCAGCTACTGGATGCGATTCGGGCCGAAGAGGTGGCCGCCGGCTTTCCCGACGGAGTGAGAGCCGAATTCCGTGGTCTCGCGAAGGAAGTGGAAGCATCATCACAGCGCCAGATATCGCTGTTCGCGCTGGCTCTGATCACGATCTATGTGTTCCTCGGTATCCTCTATGAGAGCTATATCCACCCACTTACCATCCTGTCCACTTTGCCTTCGACTGCATTTGGAGCATTGCTCGCTCTCAAGATCACCTCGGTGCCGTTCTCGCTGATCACCACGATTGCCTGCATCCTGGTGGTTGGACTTGTCATGAAGAACGCGATCATGATGGTGGATTTCGCGCTCGACCTTCAGCGGACAAGTGATCTCCCTGCACGCGATGCCATCCGTCTCGCGGCGGCACAGCGGGTTCGTCCGATCGTAATGACCACGCTGACGGGGATTTTGAGCGCGATTCCGGTGGCAATCGGCACCGGCCCGGGCCACGAACTACGGCAGCCGCTCGGAATTGCAATTGTGGGCGGGCTGGCGGTGTCGCAGGCTCTAACACTGCTCACGACGCCGGTCGTGTTTATCGTGATGGACAGTATCAGCGGACTCATTCGAAGCCGGACGGTCGAAGCGAAGATGTCGCATCGAGATAAGTTCTCTACCGATAGATAGGGGATCGTATGACCTTCATCATGTGCCAGGGTATTATAATACCTTGATCATCGACACAGCATCAGCTTTCAACGCATAGTCGTCTAAACGTCGTCTTTCCGCACTGCGCCGGTTAAAGGGCGGGCAATAGGGCTCACCGGGCTTTCTCTCAACCCGTCCTCTGGATGCCATCTAACTGGATCTGCAATCCAGCGGTTTAGATCGGATTCATGCCAGCCCGAACCGTTGCTGCTGATTTTGAGCTGAGCCGGGAACGTGCCCTCGGCGATCTTGCGGTAGATGGTGGACCGGGACAGTCCGGTCCTGGCGAGGACGGTCTTTAGACGGATTATACGGTCTGGTTCGCGCATGGCCGAGCTGCCTCTCGCTCGCTGTTTCCGACGGCTCCTGAGACAGACAGGCCAAACAGTTTCGGGGACAAGAGGATTTCGAACGTTGGCGGGGGTGGCGTAGAGTCGGCGGCAAACAGGATGGGTCAAATTCCGATGCTCCGGCCTCTGCCGAGATCGAGGCCGTGGGCGAAAGCCAGTTCCTGCCCGAGCCGGCGGCCTNGGCCGTGGGCGAAAGCCAGTTCCTGCCCGAGCCGGCGGCCTGATTCGAACGCGACGCCAAGGTCGTTCTTGCGGCTGACGAGGATGGATTCCAGTTGCGGATCGCGTTCGAGGCCTTTAGCCATATCGCTCATCGCCGAGCGAGCGGCCTTATAGCCGGGCATGTCGCCCGCCTGATACAGGCGCTGACTACTGTGGTCGAGCTTGCGCCAGCGCTCCACAAAGAGGTCGGCGCGAAGAGCGGGATCGGTGCGCAGTTCGGTTTCAAGCTGGAGAGCTCGGACTGCGCGGCCGACCTGACCGCCGGACGCCTCGCGGGCCAGCTCGGGATTTTTTGTATAGGCGGCTTCAGCGTCGTGCGGGCCATAGGACCGCACCGCCTCAAAGGCTTGGCGGGCCTCATATAGCTCTTTCACCTGGTCTGGACTTGCCACGCCACCCGTTTCCTGCGCCGTAAAGATCGCATCCACGGCGCGGGCATGGCGCACCAGTGCCTGGGTCCGCACGCGACGCAGCTCCTTATCTGGGTCTTCCGCCGGCTTCCTTCCCGGCGCTTCGACGCCGCGTCGTTCGGCTGGCATACCGCTCGTTTCTCTTTCCGGAATTGCCGGCTCCGGCCTCCGCCGGCTATCCAGCCCGGGCACATCTGTAGGAGAGCGCAGGCCGTCGAATAGGTCGCGCAGCTTCTCGGGCACGACCTTGCGCACCATCTCGGCCACGCGCTCGCGGAAGCTGATCCCACGCCGCTGGGCGTAGCTCCGGACGGGATCAACACGGTCGTAGTCCGAGGCCATGTCCTTAGCGCGGTCGCGCGACAGGGCGCGGGCGAGCCGGTCCGCGTTGGCAAAATCGTCACGGCCATAATGCAGCTCCACGCCGTTGCGGTGCCTCGATAGGGCGACATAGCTGCCGTGGGCATCCATGCCGGGTGTCGCCAGCACATGGACGCGGTCGACCGTCAGGCCCTGCGCCTTGTGGATCGTCGCGGCATAGCCATGGTCGAACCGGCTGTAATCCTTTAGGTCGAAGCGCACGGATCGGCCATCGTCCGTATGCACGGCCATGGATTGCGCGCTGACTTGCTCGATGGTCCCGAGCGTGCCGTTCTTGACGCCGAGGCCGCGTTCGTTCTGCAGGAACATGACCCGGTCCCCGCTGGCAAAGTTTCTCGCGCCGCGCTCGACCGTCACCCCCACCTCGTCGCCGAGATCGCCCGCTGCCCGCATCCGCTCGCGCGCCGCCTCGTTCAGGATGCGGACCTCGTCGTTCGTGTGGGTCAGGATGATCCGGCTCCGATCCGGCGATGCCTGCCGGTCGCGATCCCAGTGATCGATCAGATCGCCGCGCGCCTGGTCGCGACTCTCGGCTTCATGCACCATGCCGTGGGCGCGGTACGCTTCAAGCGCGTGGCCCACCTTGCCAGTCGCCAGATCGCGTGTGGCGTCGCGCTGCCAGCCCTCCCGCTGACGGCGCACGTCGCCGATCTCGGCGCTGCCGTGACGCTCATGAATCGACCGGAACGCCGCGCCGGCTTCGATGGCCTGCAACTGTTGCGGATCACCGACCAGCACCACCTTGGCTCCAGCCTCGGCGGCATGGGACAACACGCGCTCGAGCTGTCGCGTGCCGACCATCCCCGCCTCGTCGATGACCAGCACATCGCTCGATTTGAGCAGGTCACGGCCCTGTTCCCAGCCATGCTCGAGGCTGGCAATCGTGCGCGAGGCAATGCCCGATCCGCGTGCCAGGTTTTCTGCGGCAATGCCGGACAGCGCCACGCCGCGGACCTCGAAGCCGGCTGCTTCCCAGGCCTCCCCCGCCACCCCCAGCATCGCGCTCTTTCCCGTCCCGGCATGGCCGACCACGACGCTGAGATCGCGCCCCTCAGTGACATGCGCCAATGCCTCGGCCTGCTCGGCCGACAGCACCAGGCCGCGCGCTCCCGCGCGCGCCAAAGCCGCCCTGCGGTCCGCGTCACGAACCTCATGGCGATCCCGGTGCGCCAGCAGCTCAGAAGCCCGGTGCAGGCGCTGTTCCGCCTCGATCATTCCGCGGGTGGTGAAGCGGTCCTCGCCGCGGGCGTCCTTGCCGAGTTCAATCAGATCGGGCGCTCCCTGCATCGCGCCCACCACCTGGTTGAACTGGTCGAGCCCGTCGCTGTGCCGGTGCGCGAACTTGGCCAGGTCGCGGCAGGTGAAGGTCGATTGCTGCCGGGTGATGGCCTCCAGCCCAAGGGAGGGATCGGCGATGATCCGTGCGCCATTGTTCCGCGCGATCTCGCGGTGCATCTGGGCGCGGTCGGCCCCGGCATCTTCGCCGGCGATACCCCGGACCTCGATCCGTTTCGCCGGCGCGCCGATCTGGCTTTGCGGCTCGAGCGCAATCCCCTGGGCTTCCAGACTGCGATGGTCGATCCGCGCATCGATGTCGAGCTCCGTCAGCCGCTCATTGGCGAGCTCGGCCCAGCGTTCACGCCAGCGCTCCACCAACTTGGTGCGGTTCCAGTCCCGGACCTTCTGGCCAAAGCCGTTCTTGTCGACCGCGCGCATTGTCAGCATGACATGAGCATGGGGCTTAGACATGCCGTCCTCACCCCTGTCCCAATGCACATTGAGGTCGGCGATCATGCCGAGACCGACGAACTCGCCGCGAACGAAGTCCCGAGCGAGCTCAATGCCCTGCGTCTCAGCCAGCTCGCGCGGAATGGCAAACTCGACCTCGCGGGCCAGCTGTGCATCTTTCCGGATTTCGAACGCTTCGACATCGTTCCAGAGCCGCTCCCGATCGCGCCAGGCTTGCTGCGCATTCTCCGGCATCATCACCTCGGAATGGACGACGCCGCGCTTGGCGGAGAAATCCTGATCACGGCCGAGCCGCTCGTCGCGCAGCCGCGAGCCAGACCGGTAGGCCGCTGATGCCACCGCACTGCTCCCGGCCTTCCGGCCGATGACCTTGACGTGAAGATGATAGATCGCCATCGCGACCAGAGCATCTACACAGCGAAGCGTACGTCGGCACGACGTATAAGCGCGCCCTCCCTCGAAAAAATCTCGGGAGGGATTATCCCGTCTCAGCTCGTCCTGACGACCTTACAGCATTCCGCCTGCCGCTTGGCTATCGTTTCTCCATCGAACTCATGGAGACGATGATGCGCAGACCTCGCGACCTTGATGCGGACCTGAAGGCACTCGAAGACAAGGCACGCGGGCTGAAAACTCGTAAAGTGCGCCAGCTCGGCGAGCTTGTCATCGCGACTGGCGCCGACACTCTCACCGCGGAAGAACTGGCCGGCGCGCTGCTTGTCTTGGCCGAGACGAAAGAGGCCGGAAAGAGGGAGGCATGGGCCAAGCGCGGCGCCGCGTTCTTTCAAAGCCGGACGCGGCGAATTGCACCAGCAACTGACCGCGACGGGGACGGCCCTTCGGCGCAACCGAGCGGCCCTCAACCGGCACCGAGCCGCAAGGGCGCGACATGATATGCGCACCTGGCAAGTCGAGCGCCGCAAGCGCACGCGGCATCTCATCGAACTCGGTGGCCTCGTCGTCAAGGCGGGCGTTGTTGACCTGACCGGTGACGACCGCGCCATCATCTACGGCGCGTTGCTCTGGATGGCCAAAAAGCTCCGAAGCGAAGAGCGCGAGAAGGCGTCGGCGCTCTGGACTGCAATGGGGAAAGAGGCGTTCGAGGACGGCCAAAGCGTTGGTGCCTCCGACGCCCAGGTCTAGCCTCCGAGCCATTCGTGCATTTTCTCGATCTTCGCCGAGCCGAAGCCGTGCGCGAGCGGCTCGGCTCAGGCGGACTATTTAATGAAGGCGAGCGGCACTTGAAGTGTATCCTCCCCGAGCTGGATCTCGGCGAGAGTGCTGGTCCTTGGAAGCTTGAAGACGTTCGATCAGACGACAGGTTGAGGGCGGCGTGCTAGCACCGGATGTGGAAATCGGATCAAGTCGACGTACGGCCCATGTTGGCTAGACTGACAGTCGCCGCGATGCGCCGCTCGTCCATGCCGTCGAGGGACGGGTCTACTGCTCGTCGCTGCACACAATAACGTGCGCTTGCGGTCGTGGCGGATTATCCATCGCCGGCAACCGACGAATGAGTGCACGGCCAGCGTCAACCAGTGGACAGGAATCGGATCGCGCGCCAACATAAGGCCATGAAGAAGATCGGGAAAAGCGACGTCATCGGGCAGCAGGGAATGTCCCTCATCGAGGGAATCATTCTCTCCATGGGATTCATGTTTTATCCAACCGGCGGCGTCGAAGCGGGCATCGACGGCTTCATCGAGCTGCGTGATGCCGAGACGGGCGAGGTGGGCAACCTGCTCCTGCAGGTCCAGGGCAAGGCGACCGAGCGCGAACGGCTTCAGGGGGAGAACGGGGAGACGTTCGAATTCCCCTGCGCCGACGCCGATATCGAATACTGGACCAGAGGCACGGCGCCCGTTCTCCTTATCGTCGTGGCTCTGAGGACGCGAAAGGGCTACTGGAAGTCGCTCAAGGAGTGGTTCGCGGATCCGGAACGACGCAAGTCACGCAAGGTCGTCTTCGACAAGAGGAAGGACGAGTTCACGCGGGAGGCCAAGGCCAGCCTGATCTCGGTCGCGACGGCGGTCCGTCCCGGGGCGTCGGGCCCGAGCGTCAAGAAAAGTGAGCAGATATTGGTGAACCTGCTGGAGGTCAAATTCGCGCCCCGGCTGTTCTGGGCGCCTACGTCCCACGGATCGGACAAGTCGTTCGGCGGAGCGCTCGGCGAGATAGTGAAGCCCTTCCCAGGAGAATGGATCGTCCGTTCGAAGTCGGTGCTGTGCTTCCATCCTCTGGACGAACATCCGTGGAAGAAGCTCTGCGACTGGGAGGCCATGGAGGAGTTCGACGCCACGGAGTGGGCGAATAGCGACGACGAGGACCGGCAGCGCGACTTCGTGGCTCTCCTCAACAGGGCGATCGGTGTGTTCGTCAGGCCGGACCTGTACCATGACCGCGACAGCCGCGTGTTCTTCTTCCGCAAGCCGAAGGATAGGGACAGCCTGAACTATGCCTACCGAAGCCTGCAGAACACCACTACCCGTCGCGTGGTAGGACCGTATGGCAAGAAGAAAAGCGATCCGAAGAAATTCGCCTATTGGCGGCACTCGGCCTTCCTGCATCGCTTCGTCCGGCTCGCCGGCAAATGGTACGCCGAAATCACGCCAACTTACCACTTCACGTCTAATGGACAGGATGCCGATGCCTACGCCGGCGAGCGGCTGAAGAAGATTAAGGAGATCGAGAACAACGCGGCCGTCATGGGGCAGTTCGTGATGTGGCGTGACTTCCTGACGACGCACGGTGCGGAGGACCTGTTGACGAAGACGTACCCGTTCCTTTCGTTCAGCGCGGTCGACGCACTCGAACTCGACGTCGGGGTGCCGGACGATCTTTGGAAGTCGCAGGAGACCGACCCCTCGTCTCCGTTGTTCGAATACGCCCTGGCGGGCGAAACGGTCGAGAACATCACGTGAGGCTCACCCATCTCACCGAACCGGACCTGGAGTTCGGACACGCGTTCCGTCATCCCGATATTCGTTTCGGCATCATGGACTACGGTCCGCTCGATTTTGGGATGGAGAGCGCGCCCAAGCGCATCAAGATGGGAGTCATCGGCAGCGCAGAGACGGTTGAAGGAACGGCGCGCTGGATCGAAAAATGCGCGAAGGGATTCGCCGCCAAGCAGAGCCGGCAACCGAACCTCTTCCCTTCGTTCCCTGGTGTCGATTTCGAGACCACGTTCAGATGTGAATTCGTGACTTCCGACGAGATCCAGCGCGTCCTTCCGGCGCGTGAGATCGCCCGCCTCGTAGCGATACCGGGCCAACGGGAGGTCACGCAGGCGATCGTGGGGACGATCACCAACGAGATCTCGGCCTTGGCAGAGCAGACGGCGAAGCCGGACGTCGTACTGATCGCGTTGTCGGTCGAAATCATCGAGCGGACCTACAACGCCCGTGACGTAGCAGGCGGCGAGGACGACGACGAGACCGAGGCGGGTACCGCGCTTGATTTCCGCGGCATGCTCAAGGCGTCGTGCATGCGCTTGAGGCTGCCGATTCAGCTTCTCTGGCCGACGACCTACGACCCCGCGATTAGGATCCCGCGCAAGCTGAAGGAAACCAGCGAACGCCTCACCCAGGACTCGACAACGATCGCTTGGAATCTGCTGACGGCGGCCTACTACAAAGCGGGCGGTTTGCCTTGGCGTCTGGCGCGCGACGCGCGTCAGCTCCGGACGTCGTTCGTTGGGCTGAGCTTCTATCGTTCGGTAGACGGCTCGCAGGTCCATACCAGCACCGCCCAGATGTTCGACGAGCGCGGAGAGGGGCTGATTCTGCGGGGTGGCCGCATGGTCGAAAGCGAGGAGGACCGCCGACCGCACCTGACTGCAATGGACGCTTATGAACTGCTGAAGGGTTCGCTGAAGGTGTTTCGGGCTCAGCACGGGCATTGGCCTGCTCGCGTGGTGCTCCACAAGACCTCGAAGTTCGACCGCAACGAGCTGGAGGGTTTTCACAAGGCGATAGATGAACGCGACATCGATTACGCGGATTTCGTCTGGATCCAGAAGTCGATGACCCGCCTCTATCGTCTCGGCATATACCCGCCGTTGCGGGGGACGCTGCTGCGCTTCGACAAGGATCAGGCGCTTCTCTACACCCGCGGCAGCGTCGACTTCTTTCGAACCTATCCTGGCATGTATGTGCCGCGTCCTCTGCAGTTGCGGTGCCAAGTCCAGGGACAGCCGTTGCAGCACGTGGCCGAAGAGACGCTTGCTCTCACGAAGATGAATTGGAGCAATACGCAGTTCGACAACGGCATGCTGATCACGATCGCTGCCGCAAAGCATGTGGGAGAGGTATTAAAATACGTGCCAGAAGGGCAAGAAATAGCGCCGAGATACAGTTTTTATATGTGATGATGACACGGTCGCTGTCCCATGCAGCGGGGCACGGTCGGTGACGTGACGATCTACGTCGACGTATACGTTGACCGGACCTCCTTCTGCTCCAACTTGTTTTCGATATCGTCGGCGACTTGAGATGGTTGAGAAGGCATCGGATTTCGATGGTCTCATCTCGGACGGCATGCGGTTGTCGCTGTCGCGTAAAATCTTTCACCGTTGCTGGTGTCCGCGACTATCCAACTGGCCGTCGTCGTGCGCGGTCGTGCGCTGTGACGCTCGGATGCTCGCATTGACGCCGCCAATCGCACAGACGAGTCTCGTTCTCGTCGAGTCGTTGCTGGCAGAGGAATCCATGAACTGTAAACGGCGAGAGAACGTCGAGTTAAAAGAGACACATGTCAATTCATCGGCGTCGGACATCGTACCGGTGCAGCCGATGCCATTTTCCCAGAAAATCACCTGCACGATCAACGAAGCGTGTGAAGCGACGAGCCTCGGGCGTACGAAGCTCTATGAGCTGATTGGGGACGGGCGCCTCGCGACGACAATCGTCGGGCGCCGGAGATTGGTGGTTGTCCGTTCACTTCTGTCGCTCCTTGAGCCGAATACCTCGGTGTGACGGTGCGCGGCTCAAGTGCGAGCGATTCGGCTTTCCGAGTTTTCTTCGTCGGCCGCTCATTTTAGGACCCGGCCGAGTTCCTTTATTCGATCTAGCTCACCCGCCCACCATTGCATCATGCGCATGCGGTCCCGCCAACACCCGGCTGAATGGTGAGGTGCCGTATATGAAAGCTCTAACAAACGCCCGCTGACTATTCAGACAGAATACTGCTTTCAGAAGACCCTATGAGGATGCGCAGATGCTTGCTAAATATCCGAGGTTCGTGCCTCACACGATCGAATGTTCCGACGGTATTTGAGAGGCCATTCACATGAGCGAGGATGGTGCGCTACACATTGTCAAGCTAAATCCGGAGCCGGAAGAGTATGTCGAAGCCGAAACCGCGTTTTTGCGAGCGATTGGCCTGTGCATAACTCAATGGGCATTCATCGACCGGATGCTGTTTCGTTTATTCAAGCAAGGCATCGGTGCGCCGACGCATCGTGCGGCGATTGTCTTCTATGACCAGCACTCAATCAACTCCCATTTCCGCCAAGTAGACGCGCTTTTGAGGGGGCTACTTGAAGACAAGGAGTACAACGATTTGCGCGAGCTATGGAAAGAGCTGCGCGAGAAAATTACCGACCTGCTGCCGACAAGAAACGTCATCGCCCATCAACCGGTGCGACGAATTGGAACCCACGATGGACAGAAGGCGGTGTACATCTACGGTATCTACGTGGAGCCGTACCAGCGTTTTCTCAAGAAAGATCCAAAGGGAATGAAGGGGAAGGCGGCGCTGGTTACGGAAGATTTGAACGCTCATGCAGAGGCCGTTGAGGAGTTGATGGTCCAGTTGATATCATTCAGTAAGATGGTCATTCGAACATTCACACGCTGATAGCTGGCGCTATGGAATTACTGCATGCCGAAGAACGATGAAGCTCAACAGAGGAGGAATCTCGTAAACGTTTCCCGGTTTGAAAGGCACTGGGAGCCCTTGGGAATCAACTTCTCGGACTTCTTTACATGTCGGCTTCGGGTGCAATATCGCGATCTAGACAAGAGCGTCACGACAACAGCGCGGCTCTTCCCGGGCGGCAGGGTGTATGTGTCAGAAGCGGAATGGTTCAATGCGGATGATCACTACACCGAATTTCTGGTTGATTTTCAAACCTATAAGCTAACGAAGCGACGGAGAGCTCTGCGCGTGTACGGCGGCGGCCCACGACCGCCGGCGGACAAGATGGGCGGTCCGTACGTTTACGACATTCGGCCGATCAAGAAGAAGCGACATCCCTGACCTATAGATGGCCATCGGTCTTTTCTGTAGGTCTAACCGAGCGCTCGCTTCGTGATCTGAGGGGGCCTTCAGGCTCGGATCTTAACGACACGCCCGAGTTCTTTCATCCGATCAAGTTCATCCGCCCACCACCGCATCATACGCACGCGCTCCTGCCAAAACTCGGCGGCATGGGTATAGGCGCCACGGATTTCATTCGCCTCCTGGTGGGCAAGCTGACGTTCGATCGCGTCCGCATGCCATTTGCCGCTCTCGTTGAGCAGAACCGAGGCTGTCGATCTGAGGCCGTGGACCGTGATTTCGGTCTTGTCGTAGCCGAGTCTTCGGAGCGCGGCGTTCAGTGTGTTGTTGACCTTGCCCCTTGGGCATAATCCAGTTTGAAGTTCGTTC